>NZ_CP016908.1:1554632-1821632 GCF_001931505.1 Pajaroellobacter abortibovis
GTACGTACGATTTAGTTTTCAAGGATCGAGGCGGCTTTCATTACTTAGTCTTCCCAAGCAACTCCCCGCTGCTTTATTTTTTTATCTATAAACATCTATCCTATCAGGTGTCAACTCTTTTCTTGTATCGATCACAGATATTTCGCAAACATCCACAAAAACGTGATTTCAAGGGAAAAGCCGCTGCACTGGAATCAGAGAAGAATTGCATTCTTCCTGCAGTTGCTTACTTCCCTCTAGCTTAAAATTTAAAGCATTCCAAAGCTTTTTGTCAAGCAGGTGAGTGGGTTGCACATTCTGCAAAGCTGCAAACATAACCGATTGGATGCCAGGATTTTGTTCCTCCCACTCGCGGATCATATTCCCCACAACCTTACGTCGAAGATTAGATTGCATACCGCAAAGATCACACGGAAGAATAGGGAAATTCATACGCTCGCTGAATTGACGGATCATCTCTTCCGAACAATAGGTAAGAGGACGGATCACTATCTGCTCTCCCTTTTGATTGAGAAGCTTGGGAGGCATTGCAGCTAGTTGACCTGCAAAAAATAAATTGAGGAAAAAGGTCTGCAGTATATCATCGCGATGATGACCAAGTGCAATTTTCGTACAACCGAGCTCGTTTGCAACCCGATAGAGAATCCCTCGTCGCAAACGAGAGCAAAGAGAACAGCAGGTTTTCCCTTCCGGGATCTGTTCCTTCACAATTGAATAAGTATCTTCTTGAATCCCATAGAACTCATATCCCTCCTTTTTCATGTAATCACGGAGGAGATGAGCGGGATACCCTGGATGGCCCTGATCGAGATTAACAACCTTTAATTCAAATCGAATCGGCGCCTTTTCCTGCAATCTACGAAGTAAATGAAGAAGTGTATAGCTGTCTTTTCCCCCACTGACGGCAACCATAACGCAATCCCCCTCTGCCAACATCTCAAAGTCTGCGATGGCTCTCCCTACCAACCGACTGAGCTTCTGCTCAAGAAGATTGAGTGGCTCCATCGCACTTCATTGCTAGCGACTCGAGAAAGGCAAGAAAAGTCAAAATACCGTGTCCCGTTGCACCCTTTGGAAATCCTCCCAACCCTCTATCCAAAAAAGCAGGACCAGCCAGGTCAACGTGGATCCAATCTTTCACGTCACCGATAAACTCACGAAGGAAAAGAGCTGCCGTAATCGACCCTCCATAACGCTCACCCACTTGTTTAATATCGGCCACATCACTCTTAATTTGTTCCTCTAAGTCCTCAAGCAGAGGCATGCGCCAGATCTGTTCTCCAGAGATGCGAATTGACTCTTTGAACTGATCAGCCAATTGATCGTGGCTCGCGTAAAATGCAGAACATGTCTGCCCTAAAGCAACAACACATGCACCCGTTAACGTCGCATTATCAATCAGCAGATCCGGTTTAAGAGAGCGCGCATAAGCCAAAGCATCGGCTAACAGTAGCCTTCCTTCCGCGTCCGTATTGAGAATTTCAACTGTCTTCCCATCGAGAGAGCCCCATATATCTCCTGGTCGATAGGCACCGCCATCAGGCAAATTCTCACCACAAACCATAATTCCATGAACTTCTATTTTCAGCTGGAGTGCCGCTACTGCAGACATCAGTCCCACCACATTGCCCGCCCCAGACATATCCGCCTTCATTGCATGCATACCTACCGCAGGCTTAATTGAAATACCCCCTGCATCAAAAGTAACTCCCTTGCCCACACAAGCTACTTTTTTCTTAGGTTTTCCTGAGGGCTTATAAATCATATGGACAAATCTAGGCTCGTGCACACTCCCTTGTCCCACCGCCTGGATGAGTTTCATGCCTCGGCGCACGATTTCGTCAAAGTCAAAAACATGAATCTTTAGACCACATGCCTTCGCCATCTTTTTCGCAGCAGCGGCCAAGCCGATAGGGGTCATTACATTTGGAGGTTCATTCGCCAGATCCCGGCTAATGTTGATAGAAGAACCTATTTTGTGTCCCAGTTTAAGCTGGTCTTTCACTTTGTTGCCAACTGATGCAAGGGACACTAAAGTCACTTTTTTAAGTTTCTTTTGCAGAGGATGTGCTTCTGACAAATACTTCGTAAAACGATACGCTCCAAGCGCAACTCCTTCCCCGATCTGTCGCGCATGCTCTTCCCACCCTTCGGGAAGCCCTATCACCATCTGCTCTGCTTTCAGCTGATTCGCACGAGAAGCAGCCTTGATTCCAAAGGTTCTCGCATCTGATTGCTGGAACACAGCTCGACTCCCCAACCCATGCAAAATAGTATGAACAACTTTCCCCTCCTCTATGCTGGTCAGGGCCAAAGACTGCTCTTTTCGCCCAACAAAGTCCTCACGAACAGCTGCATCAAGCAGCCCACCATTCCATTGGTGATTGAGAGCAGCAATCCACTCGTTCTCTGTAAGTTTCTCATCTTTTTCTGAATAGACTCCTATCACCCTCACATCTGCTACGATCTCATGAGGGTTAGTTCGATCCACCGCAATCTTGATGTCCATTTATATGCGCTCCTCATATAAAAGAGGGGGAAACCCCTACGTGACGTGGCACAAAAACCTCTTTTTGCTCATGTTTCGCTCCTCTCGGAAAAAGCAAAAAAGCAGCAAAGTAACTCAACCATCAACATTATCTTGCTCTATCCACCAACTCATCAAAAGACTCGCCCTCATAGCTCATAGAGAGAGGACTTCCTCATTGAAAGGAGACCACATCATTTCCTTTTCTCGCTGATAGTATACGGCCCGAGCTTCTGCCACACCGAGGGTATGCGCTGACTCTCCAGGTAGCCGTCCCCCTAACCAACCCACTAACGTCAGAGCAGAAGCCCGAACCCCCTCAGGAATGTCACATTGAAGAAGCGAAATAACCACTTGAATAAGCTGATAACGGATCTTTTCATCGAGAATAGCTGGGATTAACTGAGAGCCTCCATTGGAATTTTCCACCATCGATGGTTGCATATATCCTTACTCTTTCTTTTATTTTTACCTGTGCATGCACTACAACACATGATATCTGCTTGCAAGCGACTCTTGTTTAAGTGAAGTGTAGTTCTCGTTTTGTCAATGTATAGACACGACAATCTGCTTTATTCACTTTTTCTATTTTCAACCAAAGTAGCAAATAAGAATAAAGATTTTACGGATTCTCTTCAATAGATAGGAGAAGTACTCCACTGTTATTCATGCAACAATAAAAATTTCTCGGTCTTTGGAACCATTCGGGGGACCCACGAGACCTTGACGCTCCATTCTATCCACGATTTTAGCCGCTCGGTTGTACCCCAACCCCAACTTTCGCTGTAGCCAGGAGGCAGAACAACGCTTTGTCTCTTTCACAACCCTCAGCGCATCCTCATACAGAACAAGGTCTTCCTGGCTAAATTCACTATCTTCAATCTCTTCCTCTTCTCCATGAGCCTGTAAAATGCTCTCGTCATACACAGGCTCCCCATGAGACCGCAAGAAGTCCGTCACTTGCCGCACTTCTTCTTCACTGACCCAAGGGCATTGAACACGCTTCATGTCATTCGTGCCATTCAGCTTGATGAGCATATCCCCACGCCCCAATAAGTGCTCAGCCCCCTGCTCATCGAGAATCGTGCGTGAGTCGACCTTTTGAGCAACCCGATAGGCGATACGGGTAGGAAAGTTAGCTTTGATCATCCCTGTGATCACATCCACACTGGGTCGCTGAGTCGCTAAAATCACATGCATACCTGCTGCGCGGGCTTTTTGAGCCAATCGAGCAATAGCCGCTTCTACTTCCTTCCCCTGTTGCATGATGAGATCAGCAAATTCATCAACGACCACAACGATAAGGGGGAGCTTCTGTAGTGGAGAAGAGCGCAATTGGGACGGATTATCAACCGATCCCTTCACATCCGAAGAAAACTGATCTCCCTTTTGCCTAACACGATCTACCGACTCATTGTAGGTCCCTAAATTTCGAGTCCCTGCATCAGCGAATAGCTGATACCTTCTCTCCATCTCATCCACAGCCCACTTGAGGGCGGTCGCTGCTTGCTTCATATCTGTCACCACAGGTAGCAACATATGAGGAACCCGATCAAATGGAGCCAATTCCACAACTTTTGGATCGATCAAGAGCAACTTCAATTCGTCCGGCTTCTTCCGATACAACAAAGACGTGAGCATCACATTAAGCCCCACGCTCTTACCCGCCCCAGTAGCACCGGCAACAATAACGTGAGGCATCGTTGCGAGATCGGCATAAACAGGAGTCCCCAGAATATCGCGGCCCAAGACAATAGGGAGTGCAGCTTCAAGCATATAGAACCGGTTGTCTTCAATCAAATCCCGCAAATGAACAGGAATGCGGCGATCGTTGGGGAGTTCAAATCCGATCCGATTCTTCCCTGGTATAGGGGCCACAATACGAACTTTACGCGCAAGCGCAAGCGCCAGGTCATCCGCCAAGGATGCCACTTTGGAGACTTTCGTCCCTGCCGCAGGGGAGACTTCATATGTGGTTACAGTAGGCCCAGGAAGGATATCTTCTACCTTTCCCTGCACGCCATAGTCACCAAGCGTTTTCACAAGAAGTGATGCATTCTTCAAAAAGGCTTCTTTATCGAGATTAAGGGCAGAGTCCGCCCTGGAAGGGGTCAACAAGGAAAGAGGAGGAAAGGTATAAACAGGAGCTTGAACTTCCCGTTTTCTTTTGGAAGTCTGTTTAAACGCATTTGCTGTGAGAGAATGAGCAAGCCTCTCCTCAAGCCCACAAGTCATCTTCCGGTTATCAAAGGGCTCTTCTTGGGTGTTAATTTCTTCACCCCCCTGACTTTGATGACACGGAGTCTCCATCTCCTCTTTCTCCTCAATAGGCTTTAGGTCAACCTCTTCGAGCTGGTGTTCGAGCCCCCCTTCTTCTTGATGAAATGTTATAAGAGGACCTGCCTCATCGGAGTAAACCACAGGAGAAGGGTAAGACACTCCCTGAATCGCAGCCTCAGCAAGGGCTTCGCTGACTCCACATGCCAGCCCCAAATCGAGTTCCTGTTCCTGATCGAGCTCTCCAAGCAACAGCATTTCTTCCTTTTCACCTCGATGTTCTTTTTCTCCATCTTGCTGGTATTTATCCACATTTAAGAGGGAAGAGGGCGGTGAGGCAGAAAGGGGCTTTGCATTCGAACCGTGTGAACCTATCGCATCCTTCCCAAGACGAATGAAACACTTGACAGCCATCCATAGGACACGCCCCCCTTTCGCAATACAAATCCAGATCAACCGGACGAATGCGATAAATGAGAAAGAAGCGCGACCGACTAAAATAAAACCGATAATGGAAAAGCCGATCAGAAAAGAACCGGCGGTTGAAAAAAGAGAGCGAATCCACTCTCCCAATAGTTCACCTAAAGCACCCGAAATATTCTGTGCACCGAAAAAAGTAAGTCCCGTATCACTCACTTGGAGAAGAGCACCCAAAATAAGAGCAATCACCAAATCCCCAGCAAGACGAGGCGTGATAGGCCTCGTATTCTGACCACGAAACAGTGGAAAAGCAAAAATAGCTAGCTCTACCGGAGCAGCCCAGGCCACCACTCCCAGCAACAGAACAAGAGCGTCGGCACACTCTCTCCCTACAGGACCTACCCAGTTTTTCTCGACCCCCTCTTCATAAGATGCCAAAGCCAAGAGGAGGAAAAGAGAAGAAGTCCACAAAAAGAGGGCGGTGATCTCTCTGCTTAACCCGTAGGCGCGAGCTCCTTTCCCTACAATCGAAGGGCTATGGGCGTTCGGGGGAGGAGAAGAAGAACCACTCATTACTCATTCTCGTTCAAAAAGCTTGGTTCGCAAACCAAAAAAGCATACCATGGATGTGTGTGAAAATGGATCCTTATCCTTATCAATCAAGTATGACATATTCGATATGCTTTACTAGAGTGATAGACCTTAGCAAGGAGCATTGCTCTCAAGATAACCTGAGACCGATAGGAAAGCACATGGGTGAGCAGTCAAGGCTAACAAAGAACGTTTTTTCTCATTTTTCATATGCATTGAACCTTTCTGGACACAGAAACAGAAGAAAGTTTCGATCTTCTTTTCTCTGCATTGCATTACTCATCATGGGAGGTTGTGCCGTTAACAAGAATGATATTCATCGTTGGGAAAAAACAGAACGAGGCCCTGACAAGTTAGCTGCTGTGGTTGCCCACGATAAATATAATTGGGAATTACGCAAGGAGGCAGCCTTTTCTTTAGTGCGGATGGAGCCAAGAGGAGGAAGACGCATTGGACTTGATCTGCTGCTTTCCACGTTACTCCCCCTTCCCCCTGCTACACAAACCAGAATTATCGCGGATATGACACCTGAATTGGTCCACTATATTATTCTGCAACCCCCTCCTCCTCCTAATAAAGAAGGAGCCACAATCGATCCGTCTATCTCCTTCAAAGATGCAGCCTTTGCTCTATTATCCCACGATCCTGCATTCACGTTGGATGAAGAGACTCAAAAACAGCTTCGCAATGCCCTCATCCGATGGATCCAAACGGATTTTGAAAACCGAGAGAATAAGCCACAGCAGTTTGGGATGGAACAAATGGTGCGGTCACTCGGCTCCGACGCAGTGAACAAGCTGCCGGATCTGATCAACGAAGAGTGCACCAAGATAGAACGAGTTATCAGCCTTATCGCTGATCACGGGACTCCAGATGTGAAAGCAAAGGCATCGGCTGCGCTGGTTCGTCTCGAAGAATCGATCGAATCCGATCAGTGGCTCACCAAACAAACTCCTATTGTGCAACAGGCCAATGAACAAGCAAAAGTCCATGCAACCCCAGAGCAGCTCAAGCAGCAGTTAACAAAATACCAAGATCAGGAAACGACTCGCATCTTCAGCGCAATGAAACGGTTAGGAGGCCGATCTGTCATTGAATACACGCTCAAGTACGCAGCAGATTCCAAAAAACCTGAGGAGCGCCGCAAAGCGGCATTGGCTGCCCTAGAAGGACACATCGACAAAAACTACGCAACAGATGCGAATCAGTTGTTTGAGATCGCAAAAGCAGACAGTACTCCAGATGCAGTGCGTGATCTAGCGTTCGTCCGTCTAGGTGAATTCCCCAAAGAAATGATTGTACCACGCCTCTACAGTGATTTCTTCCCCATGAAGAATTGGAAATTGCGCTGGCTAGCTGGGTCTCTCATTCTGAAGAGCATTTCAGTTTCAGAGTTGCCTGAATTCTTCAACAAGTTACCTGTGAGTGCCTCAACGAAAATCGGCATGAGTGAGCCTCTGACTTACGGAGCAGCCATCGCGAAGATGGAAGCAGTCCCACATGCAGCAACACCTCGCGATATTGTCCTCGCTCATATGAATGACCATTCCCTCGGCGCAAAACTAACTGCGATGGGCTTTTTCTACCATGGCAAGAAGAGTGATCTTTCTATCCTACAACCCTACGGAGAAAAACGAGATCCTCTCCCCAAGTGCGGTCCTGCTGATGAGTGCGGGTGGGTTTGTGAAATACCAAAACCCGGTTCGGAAGAGACAGAGGCAAAGCCTCTCAGTACAGTAGGGGATTTTGTACGGTATTGCATCGTACCCTCGATTGCTCCTGATACACTCACTCACAAAGAAAAATGAAAACGTCCCTCTTCCCCAAAAGTGCTCGGACGTTTCAATGCCGCGACGCACTGTGGGAAGCCTTCCAACAAATGGCTTCAGAGCTTCAATGCAGCCCTGACTATCTGATCAATGAGGCAATGAAACAATATCTGAAGCAGAGGGATGAAAAACGGAATCCTGCAACGTCCGGCTTGGGACAATCGGGCGCTTGTCCTCCCTCCACTATTATCCCCACTTCTCACGATTTAACAACAGATTCCGAACAAAATCTCCCATCTATCTCCCCTTCTACTCTAGCAGTTCCCCACATACCCGTAACACTCCCTTTTCAACAAGCTGTACCTTCGGTACGAGACCCAGTTTCGAGTTCCCCTCCCCTATCCTCTTCTTCCTCCCAAGCCCCTCCAGTAGCACCGGAGTCTTCTCTCGCTGTCACTCAACCTATCCAACCCGACTCTGCCCTCTCCTCTCCACTTCACCCTCTATCCATCACAACTCCTCTGCCAGCTCTAAAAATCATCTATGAAGGGGAGAAAACCGTCGTCTCAAAAACCCCTTTCATCATTGGTCGAGGGAAACAAGCTGTCGACTTGGTCATCAGAGATCCCAATGTATCGCGGCAACACGCGATGATTGAGTCCCGCGATGGAGCTTATTTTCTAACGGATATGAATTCGACTAATGGGATCGAGCATCAAGGGAAACACATTCAAAAGAAACAAATTTTTGAAGGGGACGCCTTCTCGATTTGCAATCACAAGATCACCTTCAGTTACTGTTAAGAAATCCACTAACTCAATGAGAAAGGAGCAAAAAATGCGAGCGGATGGTCGCTCTCTCGATGTTCTACGAACAGTAGAGGCAATTCCTCACTTTCACCATCTTGCTGAAGGCTCTATCCTCTATCGAGCAGGAGGGACTACCCTTCTGTGTACGATATCCTTCGAAGAGAAAGTGCCTCCGTTCTTAGAAGGGTCCAAAAGTGGTTGGCTGACTGCAGAATACCAAATGCATCCCCGAGCCCATCTCAAGCGCCAGGAAAGAGAAGGGCGACGCATCGGGATCACCGGGCGAACACAAGAAATTCAACGATTGATAGGGCGATCGCTGCGGGCAGCACTTGATCTAACGAAACTTGGTCCATATACGATTACGGTCGATTGTGACGTACTCGAAGCGGATGGAGGGACCCGCACTGCTTCGATCACAGCAGGATTTATCGCACTCGCGCTAGCATTGTTTAAAAAACGCCAAGAAGGTCTTCTTCCAACCCCTTTACTGCGTGAGCAAATCTGTGCAATCAGTGTCGGCCACCTCGACGGACTAGGAGCAGCACTTGACTTAACTTATGTAGAAGACAAAGAGGCACAGGTTGATCTCAATGTAGTGTCCAGCGCAAAAGGAAACCTCGTAGAGGTCCAAGGTGCAGCTGAAGGAATTCCGATCCCTCGATCCGATTTTGATGAGATGCTTTCCCTCGCAATCCGAGGGAATCAATCTCTCGCACAAATTCAAAACCAGATTCTCGCTTCTGCCAATGCAGATCTGGAAGCTCTACTGATTTACTCCTGAATCCATGTCGCTCACCCTGCTAGTCGCCTCGTCCAATCAGCATAAGCTGCGTGAATTCAATCACATCTTTGCACAGCTCCCCCTCACGCTGCTCCCCTTTACTGAGCACCCTTCCACGCATTCACTGATAGTAGAAGAAAAAGAGAATACTTTCTCTGAAAATGCTATCCAAAAAGCTCGATTGATCGCAGAAAAGGGGCAGATCATCACTCTTGCAGACGACTCAGGCCTTGAAGTGGACGCACTGGATGGAAAACCTGGTGTCCGCTCAGCCCGATTTGCTCACGAACATGCCTCAGACGCTGAGAACAGATTGACTCTCTGGACCGCTTTGTCTGCAAAGTGCCCTTCATCACTCCCTTCCAATTTCTTCCCAGCTCGATTTCGCTGCGTTTTAGCGATCGTGGATCCAGCTTCGCCCCACACTCCCCATATCTTTGAAGGGGCCTGCGAAGGACATGTGACGCTCACTCCATCCGGTACGCATGGATTCGGATACGACCCGATGTTTACCCCTTTAGGAGCCGAGCAAACATTCGCAGAGTTATCTCTCACCCAAAAGATGAAACTGAGTCACCGAGGAGCAGCTCTCCAGCGATTAATTCCCTGGTTGCAGTCGTATGTCCTCTCTCATTCTTAAAGTTTTACTTCCCAAAAAGATCAAAATGAGCGCCGCAAGCAACTGAGAGCACATAGTAATAAGGGGCACTTTGGATGGACTGTCCCTCCTGCTGATTCATCGAAGCTGCTATGAAAGATACCAGCGGAGAAAGAGTGAATAGATCGGTAAATCGAATCTCCGCACCAAGTCCAAATCGAAGGAACTCAAAACCACTAAGTTTGCCCTTGTCATTGGATTGGTTGATTCCCACCACACGGTGACCGATCGAATATTCGAGAATGAGGCCGCCACGATCGATGTCTCCGAAAACGCCACGGAACCCCCCTCCCAAAACGCGATCATACGCTGAAGCATCGGCCATCCCTTCAAAACGACGACCAACTCCAAGCCAATGATATTCTCCGAAAAGAAATGGAACCACCTGACCAGTCCACACCCTTGCCCCAATGTCGATCTGGAGCCCCCCTCCAGTGTTGACAAAATTACCTGTAGTTTCCAGCCGATCCTCTTGATCGCGACTAAAGGCTCCTCCGTACGCAACGAGAGCCGGGCGGACCCCAACCCATATCGAGTAATGCGGAGCACGGGGCAGCATCGGAGGAGGAGCATACTCATAAGCAGGAGGGAGGGGAAGGCGATAAGGTTCTGCTCGAGCAGTGGAGTGTTCAGACGGAGGGCGCTCACCCGCTCCAGCGATTGATACCATCGCTCCCCAATATAGGCACAGCACCCAAGACAATCGCTTAAGATAGTTCATAAAACCTCCCAAAAATGGATCGATGACCAGTTCTTTCTAGCTGGTAAGACAGTCCATATGAAAGACTGGCAAGAATATAACGGCTACACTTCCCTTTACATCGAACCCCTCATTTCTATCCTATTTGGATTGGATTCTGGCTGGTGTACAAGGCGGATCAGGGTTTAGGTACATGCCCTTGGCTAACCTTGGTAGGCCTCATCATAGGAATCTACACAGGCGTTCGCCCACTTCTTTTTGTATCCTCATTCTCCACCCGATTCATCGCAGAAATCAAAGAAGGGACCTAATGTTTTCTGTTATCCTCGCTGGACTTGTTGCGATTCTCAATCTGGCCCTAACCTACTTTCTTACAGTGGGATTGAGGGATCTACCTACTCAAACTAACACAGCCACACAGCGGAACACGTGGCTGTGGTTTGTCACATTCAAGACTATTCTCCTTTTTACTCTTACCGGTTTTTTGATCGTAAGGCACTGGGTCTCCCCTTTTCTCTTTACACTGAGTTACTGCACCATCTTAGTCAGCCTCGCTCTGATTCCAAGAATAGAGAGATCCTATCACAAAAATACATGAAATTCTCTCTTGGCAAGTCCGTATTTTTTCACCTAGAGTTCTGAAAATCTTTTGATCCCTACCGTCTGTAAGTTGAAAGAGAAAGAGCTGGGCTAATGCCTGAACATATTTCATTTTTCGATTATCTCCTGATGCAGTTCCCTTCGCTGCAACATCATGTCCAGGCTCTAGGGCACACACTTTTTGGTAAGCCTTTATCCAGACATTCGCTCGAGCCGATCACAGGGAGCGTGTTTGTCTGTCTGGTGCTGATTCTATTGGCTTGGAAAGCGCGGCAACAGCTCAATCGCGCGCAGGGGCAAGGAATCATCCCTGACGGAACACTCTCGCTGCGCACGTTCTTTGAGATACTCGTCAGCATTTTTTACAACATGATGAAGTCCATGATGGGGTATAAACGTGCCAAGCGTTGCTTTCCTTTGATAGGAACAGCTTCTTGCTTTATCTTTTTCTCCAATTTTATAGGCTTAATCCCTGGCTTCTCTTCTCCGACCAGCTCTTGGAGCATCACCTTCGGATGCGCTTTGGTCGTATTCATCCTATTTCACTATTACGGAATTCGAGAGCACGGAATGGCCTATTTCAAACATTTCGCAGGACCCATCCCAGCGCTTGCACCTCTTATTTTCCCTCTTGAGGTGATCTCGACCTGTTTGCGACCGCTCACGCTATCTCTACGTCTGATGCTCAATATGGCAGTAGGCCATCTTTTGCTGACCATCACGACAGGTATTGTGATGGTGGCTGTTCCGATCCCTCTTCTGATGCTTGAAACCCTCAATGCCACTGTTCAGGTTGTCGTCTTCTGCCTACTGTCTTCGATTTACATTTCCCTAGCCACTGAACATCACCAAGATCATTGAGGAAAAAGTACACGCGTTACCTTCCTCCCCCAATTGCTTTTCTTTTTTTCACTTTTTCTCTAGCCATACGCCGAAAAAACGAATAAGAGCGGGCCGGCATAGAGATTTTTTATCATAAGGAGCCATTCACGATGCCCACGATTAACAAAGTTGGACGATTTTCAACATTTTTCGGTATTATTGCATCTGTTTTCTCTCTTTTTCCAGGATTTGTTCACGCAGCAGAAGGCATGGCAGCAGGGGGGACCAGCCCTCAGGTAAAAGCTTGGGCTGCAATTAGCGCAGGGCTCGCTGTAGGCTTTGGCGTCATTGGCGGAACCTTTGCTCAAGGGCGAGCCGTAGCAGCAGCGCTTGAAGGGATTTCACGCAACCCCGGCGCAGCACCACGGATTCAGACTCCTATGATCTTAGGTCTGGCTCTTATCGAATCCTTAGTCCTTTTGACCTTCGTGATTGCATTCTTCCTTCAAGGTAAGGTTTAGTCTCATCGTCTCAAAGAGGCTCGATGCGCAGGTTGTCAAAGCACACCTGCGCATCCCAATCATTGAAGCCAAAATGATCGTGTCCATCTCCAACAAGCGGCTCTGGGTCAGTCCATGCGAATAAGTCAACTCCATTGACTTGCCATCGCACGGTTTTCCCGTCCGTTCGCTCAATATAAAAATGATATACTTTTCCTGGAATCACAGGCTGCTCCCTGAGATCAGATGAAGAAGGACGCACGACAATCTCTTTTCGATCCTCTCCGTGCTCATTGATGCGAGCAAGGACATGGAGGCTGTTTTTCCATCCTCCTAAAATCAACAGATAGCTGGTAGCATCCATGTAAGAGACAGAGGTCGCCCCCGATCGGCCGTCACCCCAAGCCTCCACCTTGAGATCACCATCTGACGAACTGCTGACCGCATCAAACTCAATACGCGCATTAGCAGGAAGAGTTCGCTTAAGCCATATGCCATGATTCCTAGCATGAACTGCACAAAGCCATCCCTCCTTAACAGACCAAGTACGCTCTTCATTTTGTCTCCAATCGCGCGCCAAGTCAAAAGGAGGAGGAAAATCAACTCCATCCCCTTCACCTCCCGCAGGAACTTCAAATCTTTCGACAAAAGCTTCAGTTAAAGGAGGATCAGCGATAAGTGCACCCCCTTTCTTCGAAGGTCCCAAAGGGTATTTTTTCGCTTTACATGCTCCAGAGAAAACCAAGAGAACCGCAAGCGAGTAGCTACATAGAAATCCCAATCGCGACATAACCGCCTTCCACTCGTTTTGTTTTGATCAATGTAGATAGCATCTGCTTTCATTTTCCAGTAGAGAAGATCTTCCATGCATCCTGTTCTCTTTCGAATTCCTCTCCCTTTTTCCTCTTTCAAGCTCTGGTGGCTCTTCGCAGGATTCGCTCTTTTTCTATCCGGAGCTACTATCTTAAGGATAAAAAAAGGTGAAATCGCTCAAGCATGGAGCAACCTGGGTTTAATTGCTTTAGCTTCTGTGCTGGCTTATCGCTTCCGCCTTGTCAGCCATTCGATCTCAAGCCTGCCTGTCTATTCTTACGGAGGGATGTTGTCCATTTCTTTCGTCGTCGGCTGGTACCTCACCCTCACCCTTGGAGAGCGAAACGGCCTTCCCCAGGAAACGATGGCCCAATGCTTTATCATCACCGCAGCAAGCGCAATCGCAAGCGCTCGACTACTCTACATTTTAACCAACTCGGATGAATTCGAAACGATCTCTGATTTCTTCGCACTTCAACACGGAGGGCTCGTCGCTTACGGAGGTTTTTTAGGAGGATTTATCGCCAGTTGGCTCTACCTTAGAAAGCAGCAGATCAGTTTATTATCCTGGGCAGATGCGGCAGTTCCCAGCCTCGCCTCCGGACTTTTGATCACCCGCATTGGTTGTTACCTATTCGGATGCGATTTCGGCAAACCGCTGAGCGACAAAGCCCCTGACTTTCTAAAAAAGCTGGGAACATTCCCGCACTGGCCTGCTGGTACCCTTTCACATGGAGATGGAGCACCCGCCTTCTTTCGTCACCTTGAGCTTTTCAGAGAGACTCCGCTTGAAAGTGAAATTCTCAAAAACAACGCTTCGCTCCCGGTTCACCCTACTCAAATCTATGAATCCCTGATGGGTGGACTTCTGCTCGCCCTCCTCCTCCTTCAACACAAGCACGTGCGATTTCGAGGGCAGCTCTTCTTCTTCTTCGTTTTTAGTTACAGTTTTCTCCGATTTCTGCTGGAACAACTGCGAGATGATGCAGAACGAGGGGAGTATGGACCCAGGATGCCTGCCCACCTTTGGATGTCCCTATCTGTCTTTCTCTTTGCTCTCGCTTTTATCTTTGGGCTCTCTCTCTGCATCGAATCGATTCAAATTCGCACAGTCGCACGTCTTCTTGCAATGATCCTCCCTTTCCTCACCTATTGGATACTCCATCCTTCGAACCCCAACCCAGCTAACCTCTACCAACTCTCGACGAGCCAATGGATCGCACTGACCACCGCACTGCTCGCAGCTTATCATTACGCTCGGTTGTGGCATCGGACGTTCTCCGCTTCCAACGCGAGGAGTTCCCCGTCAACCGCATAAACGGATCCGTGAAAACGATTCACGACGCTATGGACATACTGCCTCAGTTCTCTCAAAAATTGTACTCACAGCATAAAACAGTTCAACTCGCGCATGCATTGGCAGACGTGCTGCAACCTTCCGATCTCATTCTGCTCTCAGGCCCACTGGGTGCAGGAAAGACATTTTTTGCACGCGCTTTTGCAAGAAGATGGGGTGTCCCTCCAGAGCAAAGGATCCCAAGCCCCACCTTCACTCTTGTCCAAGAATATTGGACTGCGCGAGGACTTCTAATTCACGCTGATCTATATCGACTAATCGAGTCCGCTGAGCGGCTTGAACAAGAAGTCGCCTCTCTAGGGCTGCGCGAGCGCCGCAAGGAAGGGGCCATCCTTCTTGTGGAGTGGGGGGAGAGCGCACTCGCTTATCTTGGAGGCCCTCCCTTCCTTGCTCTTTCCTTCGCTCTTTTTTCTCCAACCGCGCGAGAGATTACCCTCAGCGGAGACAGAGCAGAGTCGATTCAACACCTCCTCGCTCTTCGACTTTCAACCTGACGAACGCTAACCAATGATTTTTTTCTTCTATTAATTCTAATTCATCACGTTATTCGAGCCACATGATCCTTGCTTTGCACTTGCAAAAGCTTCCCATTCAGCAAAGTCTTCGCGAATGGCGCTCGCAGCCCAAGCACGCACTTGAGGCTCAAAAGCCATCAGAAGTACTCTCGCAGGACATTTCAGAGATTCCGTCGCCTCACTAACACAAATAGGCCATCGACGGCGTCTCTCTTCGTCGCAGCGGAGAAGCACTTCAAGAATGATCCCAAATACCGACTCATGCCGCTTATTGCGTAACACGAAACAGAGATCGACATGAGGACTATAAGGCACGATCTGAGTGATTTCAGAAGGGACAACCTCAACCTCTGCATAATGAGGCAAGAAGGATTGTGCTGCTTTGAGAAAATAACCAGACACAATCGTTGGTCTGTTGCGAATAAGCATTACAATACTTTCCAGCAGACTCGAAGGGCATATTATTAGTATAATAACACTAAGAAAAAAAATGAAAGACTTTCTCTTTTTCCCCTTCCACGATGTTCTCATTATTTACGAAACGTGATGCCACCTTAGGGGGCTGGCAAATTGTGATAGCTGGGCTCTTTACAATGGGGGGTCTCTTCTTTTTTTTTAGATCTTTTTTGCTACCGAGAGAAGATTCAACACGCGTCACCCCTCAAAAGACTGAACCATGGTCTACTCCTCCTCCCAACCCAATTGGAGAGAGAGCACGCAAGGCCCATGCACAAGCCTCTACCTTCTCTGCATTGCATACGAAGGAGAGCCAAACGCCCGTCTCTTCCAATCCAACCCCGCACTTTTCTGTCAAAATCCCTAAAGGGGAACTTGGAGTCATACCAGGCCCTGTTCCAGAAATTCCTCACGACGGCTCACCTTCATGGCCTTTTTTCATCGAAACCAAAAAAGAAAAAGGGGATCTATTCAACAGGCTTACCACCCCACCTGCCACCACGCTTTCGAACACAATTCCTCTCCACATTGATTTAAAAGATAGCCGCGGTTTTCCGATCGCTCATGCTGCAATCGAAGCGATATCGCTTAACAGTGCACTGTCTACTCACTTTGCTACCCATACCAACCAATATGGAGAAAGTGTGCTCAAAGGGGCTGGAATGATCCCTTTGCGCATCATTTTTAAAGCTCCAGGGTATGTCTATCGCACGCTCGAACCTGTCCATCCCCAATCAGAAATCGAAGTCGTCCTCCAAGAAGGGACCACTGTATGTGGAAGCGTACGAGAATCTCGAAGTGGCATAGCGATTCACGCAGCAGAAGTGATCATCCATGGAATAGGGCAGCTCTCGCGTACCTCTACAGATCGCAATGGATATTTTACCTTTGCCGACCAAGCTCCCGGACGCAACCGGTTTGAAGTCCACGCCCGAGGATTCTGTCTATTTTCTCAAGAAGTCATGATAGAAAAGCCTAAAAAAGGGGGGCAACCACAATGGATCCCCCCTTTCGAAGTCGTTCCTTCCTCGAACAGCGCAAGAGTCTTTTCCTCTTCGCTAATAAAATGAGATTCTGTTTTCCCGCTTCTTTCCAAAGAAATTCTCTTAATGAAGCCATCCCTTTTGCTTCGTACAACGACCTCCTCATCTATACAACTACTCGTGCGTCTTCATGAAAAAGACGCCATGGGAATCATGCATCACATCAATTACTTTATTTTGAAGCCGGGTGAGGGGAATGGTTGCGTCGACGCGGATTAACTTATGCTTATTGGATCACCCAAGGATATTATGTTCCTGTAGTGGATGTACAGATACGATACTTTCAACCCACTCGGCTTGACGATCTACTCATCCATCAAACAACCCTAATCGAAGTGAAACAAGCCTTTCTTCTTCTCCGATGCCAGTCACACCCAGAGCAACAACTGCTGGTAAGAGACTCCACTCGATTAGCTTATATTGGCCATACCTATACAGTGCGCCAGATCGATGATATGCTAATGGCTACTCTTTTATCGGCAGAAGCCACAGCTGCTCCACACGCTCATGGATCACTTATGACACTTTAGCCACTCCATCTAATGGTGAGAACCTGTGTGTATCCTCTTCCCCCGCTCTCTCCCCTGTCGCTCACGGATCAAGCACCTAGCGTGCACGATGGGGCTAGTTGCGCTTTGGAGTGCGTGCACTCAGCAAGGAGTCCCTCAACTGCAAGGGACGTGGAGAGGAAGCAAAGCCGAAGGCGTCAGACCGGAAGCGCAGGGAGTAGCAAACCAGTGGGTTGCTCAACTCGAGTTGTCGTTTAAAAAAGACACGCTGTCCATCAGTCTCGGAACCGACAAAAAAACAGGGCATTACACCCTGATTCAGGCGCAAGAAAACACGTTCGTCATTCTTGCCGATAAAGACAAACCGAATGAAACCCAAATCTTTACGCTGATCACTCCAAACACCCTTAAGTGGTCTGTCGGTGAAGGGCAAAACATTGTGTTAACCCGCCGCTGATTGCTCCTTCGATGAGCGTCCCCCATTCGAAACACCGACTACCTCTTGTATCCTCGGATCCATCCACCCGTCCAACAGAGGGGGACACCATGGCAGTAGATTGGATTTGGCGTATTGATCATCCTAGTCGTAGGGATTTCACTCAATTACCTAGTAGAACAGATTATCCAAACTATCGTCCAGAGTTATCTTGGAGAAATCCAGCACATCGAAGAGGTCAAATCCAAGCTCACGACACTCTCCGATCAAGATCAAAAAACGCTCGGTTGGCGGGTTTTGATATTGCGCAGCACCCCCTTTCTACCTTTCTACTTTTTCTCTTCGCCGAAGGGTACTGCATCGGTCGATAGGGGAAGAGGGTCCGAATCCGACAAGCTATTCTTGCAAGACTCACCACTTTATTTCTCATAGGTAGCTTGATGCTCCGCACCAAAAGAGGATTTTCTCTGACCTCTCTTGCCATGCTAATAGGATTACCGATCGTTGCAGGCAGTGCTCGCCTAGGACTTATGAAACCCGCTTCAATCAACACTCAGCACCATTGATTCAGAAGGATTCAGATGGGTCGCTCTACGTATTCTCACCCTGAATGGATAGAGGTAGATCGCAGTACCCAAGCGATCTGGGCAGCTGTGACAAAAACAAGAGCGGCCTGAATCCAAGGAGAAAGAAAGTCTCTTGAAACTGACAATCCCTTCACGCACGCTCCACATTCTGATCCCTTTGACTCCCGCACGAGAAGGCAACACTTCCTTCTGCATTGGACCTATCGCAGTAGCCGTTCTTCTAACGCCGTTGTCCTCTCTTGCTTTCCCTCCCCTTCCGTTCCTCCCGACAATCTCCGCGCTTCTTCTCGAAGTTCGGCACCACCATGTAGTATTTACGTATGAAGTCCGCATCAGCGCAAGTGACGTCAAAAAAGACATTCAGCTTTTTGCAGCATTTGGCTCTCCCGGTCCACCAAAAGCGCCAGATGCTTTTTGGGTCACGCGTTCCAGCATGTCTCCCCTTTTTTTCCTCTTCACGCGTAATCCACCTCAATCAGAAAACGAGCGCATAGAACTGATCAAAGCAAGGCGGGCTCCTCGACGCCCTCCCTAAGCAACCCTACTTCTCGGTCCTCCCCGAATGGCAGGCATTTTAATGTCATTCCCTCACGCTTTCCTATCTCGTCCTCTCAATGAGAAATAGGAAGCTCTCCTGTGCATCCACACGTTGATCGAGCTCCCTCCTCAAGATGCAAAGGGGGGAGCACCAGCTACTGCGGTTAGGCATCCAAGAAGGGGCCTCCCCTCACCCTCGAACGGATTCATTTCTTCTCCGACGGAGACGGAAATAAAGAAGAGGCAATTCATAAGGTAGAAGCGCATCTGTGTGGCCATCTCTCAGATCCTCATTCCCTCGCTGTGGAATGGTTCGGTCATCCCATGCAACAGCAGGTGATTGTCGCTCGCAGTACATCATCCAGAAGAAGATTTGTGCGTTCGGTTTTGGCAAAATCCGACAAATCCTTAGTTGCCTCCGCCTCCCCCCACATCTACCAGCAAAAAGACGAAAAAAAGCCATTAAAAACCGCTGGAAGCCATGGTGCTTTCGAGAAACAACTGAAGACCGATTCCAAACATCGTCATTGGAAAAGCAGCAGCGATCGTCTGCTGCACGCTGATATCCAACCCCAAGGAAGGGCCCCTATACCCCACCCCTCCCGACACAGCATGAAATTCTTGGGCAACATGATACTGATATCCCAAACGCAATGGAAACACCTGGCCTACTGTCAATTGTCCCCCAGCACCCAATTGTGCCTTAGTAGAATCCCACGTTGTAAAGTCCAACGCTCCCCCCCCTTCCAGAATTAAATTACCGATCACGCCTCCTACACCTGCCGTCATTATCAACGGACTCAAAGGGGTATCTGGATAGCGAATGAGATTCCGGCCTGCGATCCCCATAAATAAGGAAGAATCTAAAGAGAGGTTCGCTCCAACATCCATATTGAAATGATCGAGGATCGGGCTATCAGGAGCCCCATCAGACACCACACTCGATCCAAAAGGACCACAACCGATCCGCTGGGTTATCCGCTTGTACTTGCCTGCCATCCCAACCGATAAGGAATCACCTAAAGGATAAGCAAGAGCGAGGCGCAGATCAACCCACTCTCTGTCTATTCCGCTCGGATCCAAAGAGGACCATACCCCCCCAAAAGCGCCCGCAAGAGCACTCGTCAGTGAATCAGAAATGGCCCCGCCATAGATCTGACGGCGAGCTTGAGGGGAGAAAAATGCAAATCCTTCCGCATGATACACTTGACTTTTCGGTAGATTGCCAACATTTGCAAAAAGCGCAGTCGTCGACGTTCCCACGGCAGTCACAGCACCTCCTGTAGCGAGACTGTAAGGAGTATACAATTCTCCCCCCTCATAGCCTTGTTCCATCGTTGTTGTGGATGGAGACGCGTATGCATCCCACACAAACCCTATTCCAAAGAAAATAACATAGCATAAGGACAGGAAGAGCAACAATGCATCAGAGCGAAACAGCATGGATTTCCCTGTGAATGATGCTTGCCAATTAATCAAACAAAAAGAGATAGCGTTTGGAGTTAATCTATCTATTAAAATTTCGCGGGTGGACTACAAGCAATAAACCTCTTTGCTTGCAAGCACTTAGCTACGATCGTCAGTTCAAGATAGACGAGCAGGAGCAGGGATGATACTTCCCCCTCTTGCTCGATACATTTGCTTCACGTTTCGGGCAAACAAGGCAAAAAAAAGATTATGTAAGAATATGTAGGTGCGAGATCAAATAGATAGCCCTTGTTACAAAATCCATATCATACTTTTCTTACATTGTAGTTTTTTACTCAATTTGCAAGCGATAATCTTCGTTTAAAGATTTGTAAGGGAGTGTGTTCCAATTATCCACAGCCTGTGGATAACTTGTGGATAATTCTCCTCAAAGGGATCTTTTTGCTGTTTAGATGCTTGCGGAAAACGGATGGGATTAACACTGATGCAAAGTGTGAAGAAAATAATAGACTACGACTCAGAGACTCCCCCTTCCCTATGGGAGAAAGCAGTAAAAAGCGTCCGGAATCGATCTCCAGGGAGTTTTGATCAGTGGTTCTCAGGGATTCAATACGACGGAATGGTAGACGGTATTTTGAGCCTGCGCGCACGCGATGAATTTGTTCGTTCCTGGGTAGAAGATCACTTTATCCCCTCTCTTGCCGACTACATCAGGGAACACACCGGATGGAGTGTACAGCTCACGTGGACCATCGATCACAATTTAGAACGACCTGTCGCCAGCATCCCTGCCACCCCTCCCCCTTTACGCACAGGTCCTGTTCCGCTGAAGCCAACGGCTGCAAATGGGAACTCAACGCCTCATCATCAAATGGAGCCCGCTCAACCTCCCAATGTCACTTCAAAAGATTGCGTTTCCCCTTCAGACAAGACATCCAGCACCTTTGCAGAAAGGATCAATAAAAAATATACGTTTGCCAATTTCGTGGTGGGCCCTTCGAACCAACTCGCGCATGCAGCTGCTATCGGAGCAGCAGGAGGAGGGGGGACTAGACACAATCCGCTGTTTATCTGCGGAGGGACAGGGCTTGGAAAAACACACCTAGTTCACGCAGTAGCTCACCGGATTCAACAAGAGCACCCATCCGCTCGGATCGTCTACGTATCTGCAGAACGATTCGTCAACGAATTCGTACAAGCGCTCGCCGATCACAAAATGAATGAATTTCGTTCCCGTTACCGCGTTCAATGCGACGTGCTGCTGGTCGATGACATTCAATTTCTCGCCTCCAAAACACAAACGCAGGAGGAATTCTTCCACGCGTTCAATGCTCTGCACCAATTCGGAAAACAGATCATCGTCACAAGCGATAAATATCCCCAGCAATTGGAAAGAATGGAAGAGCGCCTCATCTCCCGTTTTACGTGGGGATTAGTCGCTGACATTCAACCCCCTGAGCTGGAAACGCGCGTAGCGATCCTCAAGAAAAAGGCAGCTTTCGAAGGGATCCCGCTGGATGACGAAGTGGCACTCTATATCGCTCAAGCTGTACGGAGCAACATCCGTGAACTGGAAGGGGCTTTGATTCGATTGATCGCCAAATCTTCCCTGATTCACCAACCGCTCGACCTCGCATTTGCCTGCTCTGAAATGGCTGCCACGAGGGGAGATCGAAACAGCGATACACGAATTGAAGATATTCAACGGTTTGTCTGTCATCGTTTCAAGCTACGCAGCACTGATTTAACTGGAAAACAGAGGCACAAAACGATTGCTCTTGCGCGACATATCGCCATGTATCTCTGTAAAATCAGCATAAAAAGCAGTCTCCCTGAAATTGGGCGGGCTTTTGGAAATCGAGACCACACAACCGTGCTTAATGGGATTCGAAAAATTGAAGCCCTCCGGGAAGCTAACCTAGAGGTACGCGCCCATGTAGAATTCTTGGAAAAGAAGTTAGGTCTGAACGACTGATCGCTTAGCTATCGAAGTGAAGAACAATCGAACGGGAAAGGTACCTTAGAGGGATACTTTCCACCGAGTCCCATGTGGCGTGTCAAACACTGCAACTCCTTGCTCCATAAGCTGCCGACGCAGTTCATCGGCACGCTCAAAATGGCGAGCTGCACGCGCCTGATTGCGCTCCTCGATCAGCGCATGGATCTGTTGTTCATCCATCTGTTTGATCCGAAGGCGGCGAGAACAGACTCGTTTCTCAAATTCCTCATACGGACTCCCCATTAATCCAAGAACCGCACAGCACTGGTCAAAAGAAGCGAGAAGAGCGGCAGCTACTTGGCGATCTGCTATTTTGCGAGAAGAGCGTTTTGCGTTTGCCTCAACTGCTATTTCATTCGCGAGAGTAGCCAATTCACTTAAGCTTGCTAATGCAGCAGGAGTATTCAAATCTCTACGAAGCGCAGCAAACACATAATCCGTCATTTGATGAATCGAGCCCTGTACGGAAGAAGAAGCAGTTGGATCAGGCTCGACTCCAGCTGCAATCTCCGCAAGGGCTTGACGAGTCGCGTAGAGATACTCGACACGTCTCTCAGCCGCATCGACTCCCGGAAAGGAAACTCCACCCCCTTTTTCCCTAGGCATCACGTTAAAAGCAAGGGGGCTTCGGTAATGCGTACCTAACATAAAATACCGAAGCGCCTCAGGATCATTCCAAGCGAGAACATCCGCGATGGAAATAAAGTTACCCAATGATTTGCTCATCTTCTCCCCATCGACTGTCACGAATCCATTGTGAATCCAATAACGAGCAAAAGGAGGACCCCACACCGATTCACTTTGCGCAATTTCATTCTCATGGTGGGGAAAGATCAAATCCATCCCTCCACAGTGGATATCGAAATGCTCTCCCAAATAATGGCAAGACATTGCCGAACATTCGATATGCCATCCCGGACGACCATATCCCCACGGACTCGGCCACCCCCACTCGCTTTCCACACATCCTTTCCATAGAGCAAAATCGAGAGGATCGCGCTTGGCCTCCCCTTTTTCAACACGAGCTCCAACAAGCAGATCCTCAATCTTTTGATGAGAAAGCTTACCGTAATCGGAAAAGCTGCGGACAGAAAAATAGACATCGTGCCCTACCGAGGTTGCAGCGCAATAAGCTGCCCCTTTGGCCAATAGACGTTCGATGAGATGGAGAATATCCTGAATGTGCTCAGACACTCTCGGCTCGTGAGCAGGAGGGAGACACCCCAAAATCTGGAGTTCTTTTAGATTCAGATCGGCCATCCTCGCAGCAAAAGCGATCGGACTTTCCCCCAGTTCTTTCGAGCGGCAAAGGATTTTATCATCAATGTCCGTCACATTGCGCACAAACGTGACTTGCATGCCTTGTGAGCGCAGCAGTCGAACAAGGATGTCAAAGGTAATATTTGCCCTCGCATGCCCCACGTGAGCGAGATCGTAAGGAGTCAAACCACAAGCATAAATCCGGACGTGATTGGGAAGGATAGGCTCCAACGTTTCCATCTGGCGGGACAATGTATTATAAACAGTACAGGGTAGAACAGATGAACCCCCCTCTCCAGCACTGCATTCCTGATGAGATATTTTCTCCAACTTCTTTCCCCTCATTCATCCTCACATAGCAGGGCTTGCACGAAACTCCTCCCGCACTGCATTTTCTGAACATGACATACCATCAAAAAATCTTTTTTATGAATGACTTTCGAAGAAAGAAAGAGCAAAAAGGCATGCCATGAAGAAGAAGTGGATGATTAGAACCATCGCATTCGCTTTGTTACTGTGGATGGGCTGCAGCCCCAAACGCCCCTATTACCGCGAGGGGGTATTTCACATCCACGATGCAGTTTTTCAGCTCGGCCAGATTCCCCCCACGTGGACCCCCCTATCCATTCATGAAGCAACCATTGGTTTTCGAGATGCAGCACAACACGCTTCCGTTTTTCTTTACGCGCGATGCCATCAAAAACGTGATGATATACCCCTAACGGTCCTGACCAACCACCTGCTTTTAGGAACAACAGAACGAGATATTCGCGAGCAGCAAACTATTCCTCTCGATGGGCGCGAGGCACTCTTCACCCATCTCCACGCAAAGCTAGATGGCGTTGAAATGCACTATGAGATATATGTCCTCAAAAAGGATGATTGTCTTTATAAGTTCATTTACATGCGCTCCATTCAAGAAAAGGAAGAGCTCAGTGAGGCATTTAAGCGATCTGTCACTGGATTTCGCGCAATCCGACAAGAATGACCATTTGCTTCGCGATGATTTCGCAATCACTCGTCTGCGATCTATATTTTCTCTTCCGCTTAAGCTAACATGGGGGAACTCATGATCGCTTTTTTCGAGCGTTGGACGGCGCAAGTCAGTTATTTTATCGAGCAGGTAGGAGGGGTTTCACTTCTGATCCAAAAAACTTCAAAGATGCTTCTGCGAAGGCCTTTCGAGATCGACGCTACCCTGCATCAGATGGAGATGCTTGGCTTATGCTCAATGGGGATTGTCGCAGTCACATCCCTTTTTATCGGGATGGTGATGACCGTCCAATTTGCATTTGGATTGCAGCGATTTGGCGGACTTGAGTATATTCCTCGAGTGGTTGTGCTCTCGTTTGTGAGAGAGCTCGCCCCTACTTTGACAGCAGTCATCGTAGGAGGGCGTATTGCAAGCGGTATGGCAGCAGAAGTTGGTGCGATGAATGTTACGGAACAAGTCGATGCAATCCGCGCGCTTGGAGCCGATCCGACGAAAAAGCTCGTTTTACCCCGTGTATTTGCTGCTATCTGCGTGATGCCCCTGCTCAGTGCTTTTGCACTTACCTTGGGCACATTAGGAGCAGTTTCAGTTTGCTTCTTTCAATTCAACATTACCCCCGCTTTCTTTCTTCAATCCTCCCTGGAAAGCGTGACATTGAAAGATTTTATCAGCGGATGGGCAAAAACCCCCATCTTTGGTTTTATTATTGCAATCACAGGCTGTTACTTCGGTCTTCAAACAGAAGGAGGGACAGAAGGAGTTGGGCGCAACACTGCTCGCACTGTCGTTGTTGCTTCCATCGCGATTTTAATTGCGGATTATTTTCTCACCATGCTCCTTTTAGCCCTCCTTTCAACATAGTCATGCTTGAGATCGATGTCGCAATTCAAGGAATTCAAACCTTTCTCAAATCGATGGGTCACTTCGATCAAAATGACGCAGAGCTCGAGGCAACTGCAAAACGAGTAGCGATGACCTATCTTCACGACCTGTGCGATGGATACGCGGTCGAACCAGGACCCATGATCGCTGCTCAGCGTATCCGAGGGTCGACTGAGATCGTGTTGTTGCGGGACATTTACATCACAACGCTATGCCCTCATCACCTGCTTCCCGCCTCCGGAATGGCCACGATTGTCTTCTCCCCCAACGAATGGATTGTAGGGCTTGGAGCAATGATCCGCACTCTTGAAGCATTCGCCCATCGTCTGACATTTCAAGAGCAGATCGGAGAGCAGGTAGTAGAAGTGCTCATGGCACATCTCAAGCCCTACTGGACAGCTTGCCGACTCATCATGAGACACCAATGCTTAGCCTTGCGAGAAGCGACACAGCATCAAACACAAGTAGAAACATTAGCGATCAAGGGGACCCTCTCTGCTGAAGAGCGGCGAGCGATCTATTCACTTGTCGGCTTAGGTACTTAAACGGAGTTACATGCGTATGAGTTGTATTGTTATCACGGGAGCAAGCAGAGGCATAGGTCGATGTATTGCCTCTGCTTTTATCCAAAGGGGCTTTCCTGTTGCATTGTTAAGCAGACAAGAAGAGTCTTTAAACCAAGTGGCGCATGAACTCTCCACCCGAAAAGAGGGGCCTCCCATACTCCCCATCGCATGTGATGTCAGTCAGACAGATCAAGTCGAAACCGCTGTCGACCACATCCTCGTTCAACTCGGCCCTCCCCTTGCAATCATCAACAATGCTGGGCTCTTTCGCCACGCCTCCGTGATGAGCATGAAAGAAACAGAATGGGATGAGATCGTGGCCACTAACCTCAAGGGTCCCTTTCTAATAACCAGAGCTTTTCTTCCTGTTATGTTCAAGCAAAAAAAAGGGAGATTTATTGCCTTATCAAGCATTTCAGGCACACAAGGGACACCTTATTTAAGTGCATACTGCGCATCAAAATGGGGTCTGATTGGATTCACCAAATCGCTCGCTGAAGAATTGCGAGGGACTGGTCTACAGGCGCTTTGCATCCTTCCTGGTTCTGTGGACACAGATATGCTCAAGGAGAGTGGATTTTATCCACCAACCATGCAACCTGAAGAAGTAGCACGTGTGGTCGTCTACACAGCGATAGACGCACCTGCTGCTATGAACGGAAGCGCGATTGAGTTATTTGGACCTTAACCAACCGCTGAATCACCAAACCACATTGAGTACCCCTTTGACACCAATCGCTCGTATCCCACTCCACCACTTACAAGAAAAGGTCCTCACCCACGTGCCTCCCCCTTCTGATATCGTGATCACGTTGATCCAAGGTGTTCCCTATGCCATAGCAGACCGATGCGCTCATGCAGGAGCAAGGTTATCGGAAGGGACGCTATTGCAGACACACGTCCGTTGCCCCCAACATGGCTATCTGTTCGATATAAAGACAGGAAAGCTCATAACGCCCAAAGGACTTTGTGAAGATCAACTCAGCTATCCCACCTCTGTGGAAAAAGAAGAGGTCGTGATATGGAATCCACTTCCCGCAATCGTGTCTCCCTAAGGCAATTATGCCTCCTTTAAGCGTAGTAGTTGTAGGCGCTACAGGTACAGTAGGGCGCCAGATCATTCAGCTCCTCGAATCCAGCTCCTTGACCATTGCACACTTGCGACTGCTGGCGAGCACCCGAGGCGCAGGACAGCATCTCCAATGGAAAGGGGAGTCCATTCCGGTTGAAGTGCTGGCAGAAAATTCTTTTCGAGGGGTAGATCTCGCCTTCTTCAGTGTGGGCGCAACCGTTTCAAAACGCTATGCGCCTCTCGCCACAGCAGCCGGTGCACTCGTGATCGATAACTCGAGCGCTTGGCGGAACGAACCAGAAGTCCCTTTGGTTGTTCCTGAAGTCAATCTATCAGCGGCTCACAGGCGTCCAAAAAATATTATCGCCAACCCAAACTGTTGTGTCATTCCCCTGACAACTGCGCTTAAACCGCTCCATGATACCGCACACATCCGTCATATTGTTGTGTCCACCTATCAATCGACAAGCGGAAAAGGTTATGCTGCAACACAAAAGCTTCTTGAACAATCCAAACCATTCTTAGAAAAAACCGATCGTTTAATCCCCCCTTCTTATCATCCCTTTGCTTTTAACCTGCTGTGCGATTGGCAATCTAACTCCAACAACTACTGCGAGGAAGAGATCAAACTGATTCAAGAAACAAAAAAGATTTTCAATGATCCAACTCTTGGCATCTCTCCCACAACCGTCCGCGTCCCTGTTCTTGTAGGGCATGCCATATCGGTCCACGTCCAATTCCACCAACCGCTCCAGGCAGTTCAAGCCCGCCCCCTCTTGCAAGCAGGGGAAGGGATCGTTTTTGTCGATGAACAGAGTCACTTGCGTCATTATCTTCAACCGATTCACGCCGCAGGGACAAACGCTGTGTATGTTGGACGATTACGAGACGATCTGGCTATCTCCGGAGCTCTCAACTTATGGATCGTTAGCGATAACCTCCGAAAAGGGGCTGCGCTCAATGCCATCCAAATTGCCGAAAAGATAGGGATATAAAGCGCTTTTTTTCTCCCCCCTTTCCCTTTAAAAGAAGATGCGTTATAGAAAAAAAGGGGACGGGAAAGACGACAAAAAACCACCAAACCTTTCTCAAGATCGAATTAATTCCTGGTTAGAATTATTGGTGGAAAGGAAAAAAATGCATGGGCTATCATTGTAGTTGGCCTGAACTTCAAGAGAATAAACAGTTCCAGGGGCGGTGGGTCGCACTTCAGGAATGCAAATACGACGCAAAGACCTCACAGCTAAAAGAAGGCAACCTCATTGATTCCGATGAAGATTTTGTTAAGTTGTGTTCACGCATGAAAAAAGAAAATCAACGTCACTGTACGATCTTATTCTGTACGCAGGACAAACACTCTGGACCGATTCAACACAATAAAGCCAACCAGAGGACACCAATCGTTTATCCGTTTTGATTCAAACGAATAGAAAGGGGGGGTCTTGTTGGCCTTGAATAGCTTTATGCATCTATTATTTTCTGAGAGGTTACGATGTCAACGAAAAGGTGATATCGCAGCCCTTTTTGTGCTTGTCGTTCTTGGGTATTTTTATTTGTACCCATGTTCCTCCGATCTACTGAACGGCATAACCACGAGAATCATTGGGGATAATACAGACATCCTCCCATTGCCTCTCCATTACTCGATTCTGATCGACACATTTTGGCACCATCCCAGCCGCCTTTTCTTCGGCTCCGTATATACGGATCTGCTGAATGCCCCCGAAGGATTTGGCCTTTGGATTCCATGGATAGAGCGCCTTTTCGTTCTCCTAAGCGCTCCTTTTACAAACGATGCGACCCGGGTGACTGCAGTCATTTGGCTGCTCATGTTGACTAATGGACTCTCTTTTTACTTGTTAGGTAGAACGCTTCGGTGGTCAAAACCTCTCTCTCTGGGGCTAGCTATTTGTTTAGCCTATAATAATTATACAAGAGCGAGAGCAGCAGTTCATCCAGCGCTGGTTGGAGTTTTCTCAATGCCGCTTATCTTGCTCGCTTTTGAATTGCTTCTTAGGCCCAAAGAGGAATCGGCTTTTACTAGGCACTCACGCTGGTCTCAAGAGAGCTGGGGAGCTTTCTGTCTCCTCGCTGCTGCCTGGGCAGCTCATTATTATGTGATTACAGTTATTATTCTATCCCCATGGCTGCTCTGGTATTATCTACGCCGCGCTGCTGCTTGGGGTCAGCCCCTTCTCCCCTCAACGTTTCGCTTATTTCGATGTTCTATCCCTGTTCTCGTTTTTTTTCTCTGGAACGCACTTCTCCCCGTTCCATGGGAATTCAGGCATCAAGATACAGGCCTCTCTAAAACCAATATTCATCAGGCCTCTCACCTAGCTAACTTTGGAGCTCACCCGATTGACTACGTGGGATTTGATCTCAAGTTAGGAACAGAGGATTGGCTCAAACCTCGCAAAAAAATAACTGATCAGATTTGTTCGATCCCTGCAGGAAATGCTCACGAAAGAAGTAACGGTATCCGCTGGTTCGTCCTAACACTCTTCTTTTTATCAATCTTTGCAGGCTGCTGGTTCCCTAAACGCACCCCAGAACAACAGCGCAGCTCCGAGTTGCGCTGGCTTATGATCGCATCAGCAGCAATCTGTTTTCTCCTCTCTTTCTCGCCTCAAACGATCCAGATCGACTACCAAAACGCAGGCCCGATCGCTTATATTCATAAAATTTTTCCTCAATTCAGAGTCCCCTGCCGTTTTGGCATATGGGTTCAATTCTTCATCCTCGCTACCGTAGGCGAGCTCTGCCACGCGTCCAGTCAGATGTGCACGCGCTTTTGCTGGTTTCCCAAAGGAACGGTTCACTGGCTATTCCCCTTCCTCGCAATCGCTGATTACCCTCCTCTCAACCCCATGATAAGTTCACCGATGCTACCGCTCAAAACAGACATCTTGCCCAAGAGTGGGCCTTGTGGGATGGGGATACGTCTGCCCTACACGTATCAAGCCTCTGAATGGGGCGGGATGGATTGGGCGAGAGAACTCGAGAACTATGGGCTCTTGCAACAATTGAGAGGGACGAACTGCGCCATAATCAGCCTCAGCAATTATGAGCATGGCCAACAGTTATTCAATCAATTTGGTCTTGGCCAAAATTTTCAAAAAAGAGAAAAGCAGGATCAATGGGTTCAATTTGCACGGTGTGTAGGATTAGACTGGATCCTCTTTGAACCCGGAATCAGCGAATCCGCAAGAGCATCCTTATGCAGCCAATTGGGCTTTCAACAGACCACGCCTGAAGCATGCCGGACAAACACCATCCATCCTCTCAAAAAAAGAGTGACAGATTGCTTGTAAGATCGAAAGAAGAATAGGGTGCGCATTCTACCAATTGCTTTCAAATTCGCCGTTTTTAATTTAGCCCACTTTTTTGGATTGCTCTTCAGTTATGGACACCAAGCGCACGCAAGCGCATGCCTAAGCACCGCTGATTTCGCATTTTTTTCTCTATGGCACGCTTACATGGGGATTTTTTTCATGCTGGGCTCTTTCGCCCAATACAGCATGAATTATTTTTCTCTCTCCTCTAAGCATCAAATCATATGGCGCAAGGGCAGCACTCTTTTCGCCATTTTCTCTCTATTTCTTTTAGCAGTTGCCTACCAGCGTATCAGTTTTATCCACTTAGCCATTCTCTCCATTGCATTGAACGTAGGCATGAGCGGATGGCTCGGTCAACTTCAAAGGCAAATGGCCTTTGAGCGCCTCTCTTTCATTCTCTTTATTTCTTTCGGAGTCCGATTCGTTCTCCCTTTCTGTCTGTCAATCAAAGAAAATACTCAGTTCTTTCTCGCAACCCCCTTTGCCTTCGCGATGGCTACGTTGGCACTAACTGTGATTGGAAACGTACAAGACTCCCCCCCTAAAACCACATGGCACTATAAACAACTCCTTGCGTCTTCGCTTCTCGCGCTTTGCACGACGCTATTTCCCGTGATGGACATCCTCGCTGTTAGCCACTGTACCCCTCCTTCCACATCAGGCCTATTCGCTCAGATTAGCCTGTTCACCAGAGTCCCCTATTATGTGTGCATTTTGATTATGCAACTCACCCTCCCGTATCGAATCAGCATCGCACAAGGGCATTCTAAAACTATTTATCAGCGTCTCCTCACGCAGGCGGAGGGGCTCTGTATCCTCGCTATTGTTCTGGTCGCTCCTTTTACCCCTACCCTTGTCCCTTTCGCTGCAAAGCAAATGGTCGGTAAAGCACTTTATGTGGAGCCTGTGTGGCTAATCCTCTCCACCTTTTGTTTTGGTGCACTGGTGGCTCTTTATCGAGAGATCCAGGTACGCTGCACTCGCCTCGAACTCCGGCTCCCCTCCCTCATTCTCGTAATCGTGATCGCTTCCCTAGTACTATTCACTCACCTTCAGCACGAAGTGAATATTACCTATTATATGAAGTTCGCGCTTTTCATTTACATAGGCGGCGTACTTGCACTACAGGGAGACCGTATACGACACTGGTTCCAAACAAGATGATCAAAGAATTTTCTATTGTAATCCCCACCTACAACATGAGTTCTTTCCTGCCAAAGCTCTATGAGAGCCTCACAGAGGGTGGATTAACTACAGCCGCACATGAAATCATCTTCGTTAATGACGGTTCTACAGACAACACAGGAGAAGTTCTTCACACCCTTCAGTCTCAAGAAGATCCAAATAATCGGAGAATTCGCCCCCTCCATTTAAAAACCAATCAAGGTCGTTTCCATGCTCGCCTCATGGGGGCTCGAGCTGCTACTTCTCCTCACCTTTTTTTCTTGGACAGCCGGCTAACGCTGGCCAGTGATTTTCTCCCTCACTTCTTAAACGCAATTGCACACTACCCAATCTTTGTTGCTAACATTCAAATCAATATCCATAGGAATTTGTTCTGTCTTTATTGGGTCCGGTCACATGAATTCATTTTCCGCAACCATTTTCAACATCTTTCTCAACCGATCACGCTCACTCCAGAAAATTACGATCGATTCCTCAAAGGAACCGCTGCCCTCTTTTGCCCAAGAAACGCCTTTCTAGCATCCTGCGATCATTTCAAAGAGACCAACCTGCTTAGCGATGATACCTTTCTCTTGCGCCATATGGTACAGAAACATCCGATCACCATCGATCCAAGGGTGCAGCTCTACTGGGTCCCTCGAGAGTCGACGTGGCCTTTCCTCCTCCATCTTATCGAACGGGGTCCTTTTTTTGTCGAATACCATATTTTTGCAAGAAAAGGTCTGTTCTTCTGGATCGTGATGGGTGGATTAGGCTGCCTGATTGGATGGTTCCTCCTGCTTCCCTTCAAACCTGCTTTAGCCACCTCTATCCTATGGATCGCAATGGTAGTGTTGTTAGGCTCCACAGCTCTCTTCGCGAAGAGCCCCCGCGAGTTTTTCCTCCTTCTTCTTCTCCATACCTCAGTTGTCATCGCCTTTGGAGTTGGAGTCCTCAAAGGGTTAGTGGTGAACACCATACGATGGTTTCAGAAAAAGATACCCTCCCTCTCTTAGAATGAGAACAGGATTCCACGACGCGTTTTCTCCTTTCCACCCTCCCTCTCTGCGCGCTCGGCAGGACTCGAACCTGCAACATCCGGCTTCGAAGGCCGGCGCTCTATCCAGCTGAGCTACGAGCGCAATCTCTACACAAGTGTAAGCAGTTTATCATAAAAATGAACCCAAGGAGAAAACCTATTGCTCGCTTTCTCACAAAATCCATCCAATCCGGTAAGAGTGTACAACGAGGTGATCAAACTCCGTTTGATTTTAAAGCAAACCTCGCCATGCTTCATACCGAAGTTTCCACACCATCCCTACCGCTTCCATAAAAATTGTGTGATTCATCTTGGAGTGCCCCTGCTTCCGATCTACGAACATAATAGGGATTTCTACAATATTCATCCCTTTCTGAAATGCGCGATAGGTTAGTTCTATTTGAAATGAATAGCCATTAGAACGAACGCAGGATAAGTCGATCGCTTCAAGCGCTCGTCGAGAAAAGGCCTTATAGCCGCTTGTCCAATCCCGTATGGGAGCTCCCAGGATGCTGCGCGCATAAAAAGAGCCCCCCTTTGAAAGAATGTGTCGACCGATCCCCCATCCTTCGATCCCGCCTCCCTCTATGTTTCTGGAACCGATCACCACATCCCCCCCCCTTTCAAGAGAATTCAAAAACTGAGGGAGGTATTTTGGACTGTGAGATAGATCTGCATCCATCTCAAAAAAGCATTCATACTCCTCCTTAAGCCCTAGCTGAAATGCCTTTAGATAAGCAGTGCCCAAACCCAACTTTCCAGATCGATGCAGGACACGCACATGGGAGTCGCACGCTGCCCATTCATCCGCAATCCGACCCGTCCCATCTGGAGATCGATCATCCACAACAAGCACATCTGCATCAGGCACAACCTGTCGAACTTGCTCTAGAAAAAGAGGAAGGTTTTCTCGCTCGTTATAGGTGGGGACAACAATCAACGTGGACAACACTCCAAACCTCAAGAGAGACAAGCGCTGTAGAAACAAAACGCATTGGCATATGGGAAAGATATTCTTTTTCGCCTTATAAGTATATTATAATGAAAAGGTATAGGATATAGTTACGCTCGCTCTTGAGTTACCTCCCCTCCTGATTCTTTCATCGCACTCGAAGCTGTTCCGGCGCGTGAAGCCAAAATCAGGCTCGCCCTTCAAGAAGTCGGTCTTGCGCAAGGAGTGATCGTCAATCTCGACGAATTGCTCACGCTCAGCCTTTCTAAAGTGACAGAGGTAGAAGCCGATCACGCAATCCTTTATCTGCTCAATGGAAGCACAATGACTAACTGATCTCGCGCATCACACAGGGGAGCGAAGTCCGGTCTATCCAATTGAAGGTAGGAGAAGGCATTGCAGAGTACGTTGCAGAAACAGGCGAACTTCTCCATGTGCGCGAGCCCTATCACGCTCAGCCTTTTTAGGCAGAGATGGGGATATCCTTTCCGGATACCGCACGCAGTCGATTCTTGCAGCCCTAATGAAAAACCACTTAGGATACACGTGTGATTCAAATACTCAATAAGAAAACAAAGGAATTGGGGGGGGAAAATACCTCTGTACTCACTGCACTCGCTACCCAAGCAACCATCTCTATTGATACCGTCCGGCTGTTGTTATCAGCAGCTCCTTGAAGTCAAGAAACAACTCGAGCGAAGAGTGCACGATCCAAACTTGCTCTTTGAACTGGAACATACGATGAGACATACCCCTTCTCTCAAAGAGCTTTTCTTGGCAGTCCTCAATAAGTTGATCTCCCCTTTTGAAGCGCAAGCTACAGCCTTCGCGATCCATCCGAATAGCTTCTCTCCCGTTGGTTTATCTGTGCTGAACGTTAAACGAAACAAGATTCACCGGCTGGCCTTTCCTCACGAAGACAGTTCATGGAAGAGAGGCTTGCGCATCGCCATGCGACCATGGTGCAATGGAAAGAAGGGGATACTGCATTAGAAACGCTCCTCGGATCAAATACACTTATTTTGTCATTGCCCCTCTTGAAGTGGATGACAACACCTCAATAGGTGCTATCCTCCTCTTCTATCTTTGCCAAACCGATCACCTCTCAGTGACAGATAAAGATCTTTTAGAATTGATCGCAGCCAATGTCTCCACCGTAATAGGCCCTCAGCTGGAACGAGAGGCAAGGGCACACCAGGATCGGCTAAAAATGATTGGAGGCCTTTTCTCAGGCTTTCTCCAGGATCTTAAAACTCCCCTTTCGATCATTCAGGGATACACTCAACAGCTCCAAGAAACAGACGAACGGAAGATTTGGAAACAGTACAGCAAGCTGATCTACCAACAGATAGAACATCTCAAAACCATGTAAAAAGAAGTCCTCGCATTTGCACGAGGAGAGCGTAACATTTTAACCTGGAAGATCTATTTAAAGCCTTCTTCTGAAGAAGTTCAAAAAGTTCTTCAGGAGGAAATGGAAAAACAGCATGTGCATTTCATTCTCGATCTGCAGAACAAAGGAATAGCTCGGTTTGACAAAAGGCAAATTCTACGGGTTATCCACAATCCGTCGCGCAATATAGCTGACACAATAGAACCCCAAGGGGGGGATTTCACACTAACCGTCGCAAAAGAACAGGGAAATCTAACCCTCATGTTTGCTGATGCAGGGTCAGGCATCTCACCGAAAATTGAGCCCCGGTTGTTTCAATCTTTTGTTACCAACGGAAAACGAGGGGGGATCGGGTTAGGGCTCTCCATCGCGCAAAAAAATAGCAGAGGAACATGGAGAGAGCATCCAACTTTACCCTTTAAAATAGGGTGCAGTCTTTAAGCTTTCTCTCCCCTAACAAGAAGAATAACATTCGGGCTACAGCATCCTCTGTCATCCACAACGCAAGCTGTGAAAACTCCAGCCAGTTCCTAACACACCTCACCCATAGCACATCAAATTTAAACCTCATACCTTCCAAATGTTGGCCTTCATACACACCAGGTCTCTCCCCTTTGCACAAAAGTGGATCCCCCCCACTCCATCAACACCTACCATCTCTTCACTTCATTGGATCAGGATTAGAGGTATCTTCCTTATGCTGGGAGCCATGATACCGAGAGCTAGCTGCAGGGGAACCCTTCTCCCCACATGCACCACATGCGCTGGGGCTCTCTACAGAATTCATCAGGTAAGCACATAGAAGAATAGAGCTAAGGCGAATCGATCCCCTCCCCATCCATACAAGCCAGTGCTGGCAAGACAATGAGGTCCCAAAATAAAGACACACGCTTTGCCACCTGCTGCATTCAGCACCCCTCCTTTTTTAAATACAGTATAAGTTAACGGCCGTAGCGACTTCTAGACTAAAATTCGAACGTCAATCCAGCCGTCCACATATTGGATCCCAATCTCAATGAATCTCCCTCCCCTAATCCATTTAAGACGCTTTTTGTAAATTCCCCGAAGAGGTAGATGTGGTTGATTCCCGTCCATTCATCGAGACTGCGCGCAGCTGAAGGATCGAGGATATCCAACTGAAAAGTGAGACCCGCTGCCACATGAAACCCTAAACTATATCCTTGCCCTTTTTCAACACGCTGCCCGTTTTTATATTCAGCAATCCCATACTCATTGGTAACCCACCAGATTCCCCAACCAAATCCGCCTTTTGCGTAGGGGACAAAAGGGACGCCGAGGTTCCGAGGGAATACATCCACACGGAAAACCGCATCCAAATATCCTGGAATGACCCACAACGAATTGTTATCACCGGAACGGGTCCCAGCCCCACCCTGAAAGGATTCGGCTTCAAAAACCGTACAGGCAATTTCAATCCCTGGACCCAGCGTCCCTATGTACGGGATACGAAGGGCCTGCCAATCAAATTCCATCCCCAACAGGAAGCGCGGAGTAGAACCAAACATATCTTCATACGGACGCCGCCCACCAAGTGAAGGTTCAGTATCGATATCCGGTTGATAGAGGCTAGCACGCATCTCAAAGGCAAAATTTTGGGGAGATTCCCTTGGCGTCACAGCCCCCCCAGCCGTATTGATAAAAAGGTCATGACCATAAGCCAGCGCTGGCACATACAATGCACCAAGAAAACAAGAAAAAAAAGGTGGGGAGCGCATCAAGGAAGCCTCCTGCAGTTCATCCAGCGACGCGCCAACCAGATCATCCCCATCCATCCTATTCCCTGCACAGCTGATCTCACAGTCGACCCTGGATAAACAGCTGCACACTGTCCCCCTGCCTGACCCCCTTGCTCTTTATACACAGTAAAAAAATCTTTGGTCTGCACTGGAGTCACACAAATCCCTTCCGTTAAAGAACCCATATTGCCTAAAGAATCGATCCCCGCAAGTGACACAACGTACGGCTGCCCCAGCTCCAAATTCCTTATCGTAATACTCGACATGACGCTCCCCAATGTGCGTGCACATTCCCACTTCGGATCCGCCTTTTGGAATTTTCCGAGTGGAGAACCGGGATCTATGAAAACGACATTGGAACAGTCGCCTGGATTGGTCTTCGCACAATACGCTGCGACCCCTTGAATATCCTCGCGCGAGGAAGAAAATTCTGCGAAAGGGATTTTGACAGTGAGCCCGGTTTGGATATGATCGACATCCACTTGAAGAGGCTCAGGTCCTGCCAAAGACACAGGAATGCTTTTGGTCTCAGAAGGGAAATCCACTGCGTTCACCACTTCATAAGAACTATTATCGACCAATAAGAAAAACAGCTGAATGCGCTGCTTGCGAACAGGACGAGAACAGACGTCCTCTCCCATATGGACATAAGTCGTTTTGACAGCTTGAATATTCCCGATATAGCCAATGAGATCACGCATTCGGATCCGAATCGTCTGAGGAGTTGTCTGGGTCAAATCGCGATCCATGACAGGCCAACAAGTAGGATTGGAAGTGCTTGTCCGCGCCAGCTTATCCACGCAATCAGCCCCCCCCGCCCACACCTGAAGGCGGTAGGTGGGTGAGGTCTCTGTCAAGATAAGGCTATACTGGAGAGCGAGATCTTCGACACAATCTTGAAAATTGATCCCATTCGGCTCAAAACTAGAGGGTCGAAGTTCCGCAGTTCCTCCATCCGGCTTCACTCTCGAGTTGCTCTCCAACAACTTCACTGCAACAGAAGCGGCAGCATGGACAACCGAACTGAAGAGAAGAAAAGAGGGCATCCCAAAAAGCCACATCAAGGAGAGACGACTTTTTCTTCTATGTAGGGCAAGTTCTATGTTCATGTAGAACATCTTATCTTAAGGATTCATAGGCATTGCAAGGAGCTGCGCGAGTTGTCCAGATGCATCCAGAGCATGGAGATCATTGCATCCTCCAATCGGTTTGCCATGCACAAAAATTTGGGGAACCGTTCTTCTCCCACCACTTGCAGTAACAAGCCATTCCCGTTTCTGAGGGTCATTGGTCACATCGACTTCGTGGAAGTCAACTCCACGTTGACAGAGCAGTTCTTTAGCACGTACACAATAAGGGCAGTAGTTGGTTGTATAAATAGTTACAGGATGCATATCTCTCCTCTAGAAATCTATCTTGTTAGGAAAAAGTTGTAGCCCATGCCTTTTGAACAGACAATCCACCTTGAACAATACACGCCTGAAGCAAAAGCTTTGGTTGCAAGTGCCCAAGCCCTTGCAGATGAGCGAAGTCACCTCCACGTAGAACCTCTCCACCTCCTCGCACGCGCCATGGAATATCCTTCCACCATCGGAGAGGTTTTTCGTCGAGCAGGAGTCAATCTTTCTGATCTCAACGCAGCCATTGAAGCGCAGTTAAATCAACTCTCCTCGAGCCATCGCAAGCTTTCCTATCTTTCTTCATCCATGCTCACTCTGCTCAAGCGCGCTGAAAAAGAAGCAGGAGCGGAAAAAGTTGGAATCGAACATCTGCTCAATTCCCTCGCGCAGGAGATCCGGGGAGGGGCTGCCATCGCTCTGCAATATGTCGGCATAGGTCCCGGATCGCTCAGACCTCACATGAATGCGCTTGCTGCTGCTAAGGCATCTCCCTCTCTTCCCCCTTCTTCGGAAGAGAGGGTTCCTTACACGCACGATCTGATCACACACAGCAAAGAGGGGAAATACGATCCTGTTTTCAATCGCGATCCCGAAGTGCGACGATTGATTCAAATACTCGAGCGGCGCAAAAAGAATCATCCCCTCTTGATAGGAGAAGCTGGAGTCGGCAAAAGCACGATTATTCAAGCACTCGCGACACGGATCGCCGTTGGGGAAGTTCCGCTCAACTTGGCCTCGATGAGTCTGCTTGAATTGGATACGACTGGTCTGCTTGCAGGGACCAAACTGCGTGGGGAAATAGAGGAAAGGCTTAAAAAGATCATTGCTTCGCTCCCTCAAAGAAAAGAGATGATTCTCTCGGTACCCAATCTGGAATCCTGGTTTGGTCAAGGGGTCCTTGGAGGGGCTATAGGGGAGTTGCTCAGACCGCTGCTCACCAACAACCGCATCCGACTGCTTGGCTCCACCACACCGGAAGGGATGCGCAAGATCCAAAATCGCGATCCGGCTCTTCTCCGAAAGTTCTCCATTTTGACGATCGAACCTCCCACTCCTGATCAAACCACAGAAATTGTGCGCGGAGTAGTCAGCCGTTACGAAGCTTATCATCGACTCAAAATTAGCGATCCGGCGATCCTCGCCGCAGTTCGTCTCGCTCACCGATATTTACAAGATCGGGTGCTCCCTGACTCAGCCTTCGATCTGCTGGATGAAGCTGCCGCCAGAAAACGCGTTGAATTCGAAGGGATCCCTGCGCATTTCGATCGCGCTCTTCGTCGCCTCGCTTCTCTTAAAGCCCAGTTGGCTTCACTCGCAGACGATACGGACATCATAAGCCTCAAAACGCGAGAGCGCATGCAAGCAGAGCTCAAAGAGTTAGAACCCACCGCCCTCTCTCTGAGAGCTCAATTGGATTCACGGCGCGGCGCGATCGCAGCACGCAATGCTTTGCAAGCGGAATACGAACGGGTACAAAGGGAAATCGATCAAGTGCGGAGTGAGCAGAATTTGACCCGTCTAGGAGAACTAGAGCATGTCATCGCACCCGATCTCAAGCGTCGATTGGAAGCTGCAGAAGCCGCAGTTGCCAAAGAGAGCCCCGATGCCTCTTCCCCCTTTGTCACAAAAGAAGATGTAGCGATCATCTTAGAAGAATGGACAGGGATCCCTGCAGCAAAGATACTCGAAGGGGAATCAGAAAAACTACTCAAAATGGAAGAGCGGCTGAGCGAGCGGGTCATTGGTCAGCAGGAAGCGGTGCACGCCGTTTGTCAGGCCACCCACCGAGGGCGAGTGGGTTTACGCGATCCTCGTAAACCGATCGGTTCCTTTCTGTTCTTAGGACCGAGCGGCGTTGGGAAAACAGAGCTCGCGAAAGCACTAGCTGAATTTTTATTCGATGATGAACAATCGCTCACACGCCTCGATATGAGTGAATTCATGGAAAAACACATGGCACAGCGGTTGGTCGGAGCACCCCTAGGCTATGTGGATAGCGAAGAAGGGGGATTTCTGACAGAAGCGGTCCGCCGAAAGCCTTATAGCGTCCTTCTCTTCGATGAAGTAGAAAAAGCGCACGCCGATGTGTTCAATCTCCTTCTCCAAGTTTTGGATGATGGTCGCCTTACGGATGGGCGTGGCCGAACTGCCGACTTTTCTAATACGGTTGTCATCATGACAAGCAACATTGGCTCGGGGCAAATTCTAGAAACTGACCCGGAACTGTTCGAGACTGCTGAAGGAAGAGAGACCGTACATCAAGCCCTGCAAGCCGAATTGCATCATTTCTTCCGCCCCGAATTTCTGAACCGCATCGATGACATCATACTCTTTCAACCTCTTTCGAAAGTCCATCTGCTCAAAATTACTGATACCCAACTGAAGCGACTCGAAAGGTTACTATGGGATCGAGAATTGCACCTCTCGATGACTGAAGCTGCAAAACAACACCTCGTCGACTGCAGTTACAAGCCTGCCCTCGGAGCACGCCCCCTTCAGCGCGCAATCCTCAAGCAGGTCCAAAACCTACTTGCAGAGGAAATCTTGGCAGGAAAATATGAAAAGGGAGACACGCTGAAGATTGACAAGCAGGGGGAACAGATCACCTTATTTAAACAAGTTTAATACGGATATACATTTACTGCATTGGCCGAGGGGGGATAGGCGTGGGCTCCTTGGCGCTCCTCTTTCAAGAACAAGAAAAAGGGGCGACGGTGGCAGGTTCTGATGTGCATTTTCATCCCCCTATGGGACCTCTTTAAAAGCTAAAGGGATTCGCTGTTTAACACCCGCTCACTTGCACCCTGCTCCTGTTCTTGTCATTGTCGGAAATGTCATCTGTCACGAAATGTCGAAGCAATCGAAGCACAACGACAGGGACTCTTCATGGCCAGTATGTTGGGTGCGCTGCGCCACGGGTTTCTCAAAACCCACTGACCTCTTGTCGTAGCAGGAACCCACGGAAGACAATAACCTCTGCGATGTGCGCTTGGATGCCATCTCAAGCTGGATTGTCCCCCGGTTATTTCATCGAAGGCATCCCAAAAAATTTACCGATGTCTGCCTCCCCAGGGGAAAAACACAAGAAAATCTTCCTGATCGATCGCACGGACAGCTCCTCATGCAGCCTTCCCCTTTTCGTGATCGAAGGGGATGAATACAATGCCGTATATTGGCAAAAATCGCTCTAATTTTTAGATTATATCGGGATAGGAGATGAAGATGTAGCGATCATCACTAGCATGGAAACCGACCACATTGATATCTACCCCAAGCAAGAGGCGTACGAGACGGTCTTTCAACAATTGATCAGGGAAGTCCCCGAGAAAGGACTTCTTGTGTATAGTAGAAACGCTAATCGTCTCTACGAGCCCGTTGATCAGAAAGCAAAGGCACGAATGGTACGGTCTCGCCCAAGATGAACCTCCTCATAACTTACCCACATGGCTCGCTTGCCCAGGCCATTACGATGTTCATGGGAACACTTCCTTTGAAATCTACGGAGCCGGTTCATTCTGCAGCTGCGTGACCCTCCGGGTACCCGGTATTCACAATATACGCAATGCAGTCGCTGCGATTGCGGCATGTTGTGAAGGGTTTGGCGTCAGCATTGAGCAGTCCAGACACACCCTTGCCCAATTTAAAGGGGTACGACAACAAGAACTTCTCGGGGACACACTCGGTTACAACGATTGTGCACATCATCCCACTGCAGTACAAGTAACCAGAATCTCCGAGCTCGACATCCACAGTAGAGATTATGGGTTATCTTTGAACTGAGAAGCGCAAAGGCCTGACGAAAATTGCATGAAAAAGAGTATGTAAGAGTTTTAAAGCACTTTGTTGGATGTGTTAGAGAAGCTCAAACTCGGAGACATCATCGTTTTGCTCTCCAATGGGCATTTTCAAGGTCTCCCTGGTCAGCTCTTGGAGACGCTGAACGTTCGTGATAAAAATTAAAGGGATGAACACCCTCTCCCTCCCTGAACTTCGCTCGATGCTGCAGCTAGCCACAGAAGCTGCTCGAGAAGCTGCAAACTACATTCAAACTGGGTTTCGGAAAAATCCGCTCGCCCATCATAAAGGTCCCATCGATCTCGTAACCGACTATGATAAGGAAGGGGAATTGTTAATCAAAGCTCATCTCCAGGCGCATTCTTCCTTTCCGATCATCGGAGAGGAGCATGGGAGGTTTGAAGGGACAACAGAGACAGGTACCGTTTGGTATGTTGATCCGATTGATGGAACTTCTAATTTCGTCCACGGACATCCCTTTTACGGTGTGTCGATCGGCCTGATGGAGGGCAACATACCTATTCTCGGTGTCGTGATCGCTCCTTCTCTAGCCATTGAATGGGCAGGAATCGTCGGAGATCAAGCGACACGAAACGGAAGCAAAGCGCAAGTAAGCAGCACCCAAGAGCTCTCGCAAGCGATGCTAGCAACAGGATTTCCTCATGAGCGAGCCACCCATCCAGATAACAGCTTTGACGCTTTTTGTGAGATGAAAAATCAATGCCAAGCCATTCGTAGATGCGGCTCAACAGCCATCGATTTATGTCTGGTAGCGGATGGGACCTACGATGGCTATTGGGAACGGAAATTGAAGCCGTGGGACTTTGCCGCAGGAATTGCAATCGTGATTGCCGGAGGGGGAAAAGTTGCATCTTACACCGGGAAAGAGATCAACATCCAGGAAGGGCACATCCTAGCGAGCAATCCCTTTCTCCACCACGTGATTGCAAACACTTTAAAGCCTTTAACGCTTAGTGACAGTCCACCCGTTCCAATCAGAAATCGCTAGCATCAAGATGTTTGCTGGTCCCTTTTGATCAGAAAACCGATTCGATTGGATAACATTCGATGATTCCAGTCAGGAACGATTGCGCAAGGAAGAATGAGTACGACGGCATTGCCACCGCAAACACACACCTCCTACCCCCAATAGACCCACTATCAGCCAATCCAATCCATCTCCACTTTCTAAAGACCCCAATCCAACTGCACAACCCCCTTTTACAAGGGAAGGATATGTAGAACGCCAGGGATCGACAGCAACTGATATGGTCTTTGGCTCAACAATAGCTTCGCCATCAAAAAGAGCGTATACTGTTAAAGAAGAGCCTCCAAATCCAGCAGGGACTGTCACAGTAAATGAGAAAAGACCTGGTCCTCTCCGTTCGATAGGAGGATTAGGCTGTCTCTGGCCAGACAGAACTACAAAAGGTTCCAGACGGGCAAGATCAAATCCGTCAGCCTGATGTTGACCGTCTTCCGCCTGGAGACGCAGCAGTGCATAGATCGGCCGAGATCCATCCGCATGGATAAATTCAGAACTCAAAAAGAGCCAACTCGTAGAACGACTAGGAAGTGCAAGGGCAGGGTTTTGGATTTGTTCGAGAACTTGTAGAGAACCCATGACATCCAACTCACCGAGGCTCGATTGATCAGAAAAAGGGGCACTCCCTCGAAAATAGTGCGCACCCGCTTGAAGGATATCCCTGATTTTCCCCTGCGTGAGGTCTGGATATTGTTCAAAAAAAAGTGCAACTGCACCTGCGACCGCTGGGGATGACATCGAAGAGCCCATCGATAATGCATAATATGGATCCATTGGCCAACATGTTCCCCTCTCCCTTTTCTGGCCCTGACTAAAAGAGGAGGTGCACTCTTTCCTCAACATACTACTCGGCTCATCCAAAGTGGTTTGACTGCTCATCGCACCAATAATCACAGCACCAGGAGCAGCAATTTCCGGTTTTGGAACCCCTTGGACAGTAGGCCCAGCCCCTGAGAATACACAGATGTCTCCATCCATTGCAGGACTCCATTCACTTCCTACCGGAAGGAATCCACTCTTCGGATCAAATAGAGGTCTGACCAATTGATAGTGTGTCTGGTCAATCGCAGTCCACGGGGAACGGCTTATCGTACACCCTACTGCAATTAGATTGGGATGCGTGGCAGGAAGGGTCACTGTGCCCATTCGCACTCCTGTTTCAAAGGATGTCCACGAATCTTCATCAGCTTCATTCGATGCGAGATACAGATCAACAACCCCCCACCCTCGCAAGTTAACGAAATAAGAACCTGCAGGCCAAGGTCCTACCCAAGCAATCCTCGCATGCTTCAATGCGTTATGAGCGCTTGGCCCTCCATAGTTGGCCACTGCCGCACGGGAATTTTGCTCGAGCGTGAAATCCACTTGTCTGAGTTCTACAAAAGGTACTGAAAAGCCCGTTGGCATATCTAATCCAATAGCGATTTCAGCAGTCTGGTTGCTAGAAACCCAAATGTTGACACTTCCCTTCTTCGATCCTGTCGTATAGATAGGGACTCGCATCACATTCCCTTCTGAAACATATACGCTCTGGTGAGTTCCGCCCCTCACAGGCAACCCCATGTTGCCTGCAGCAACAACGATCGCTCGACCTGGTTTATCCTCTCCAACGTAACTTGCAAGCTCTTGCTCCCATAGAGAAGTCCCATCATGGGGTCCTATGGTGGATCCCATAGAAAGATTTACAACAATCGGTTGATGGAGCTCATTGGCCCGATCAAATAAAAAAGCCACCCCCTTGAGCAGATCTTGGACATCGATACCAGATACTAATTCAGAAACCCTAGCGACAATCAAGGTAGCCTCAGGAGCAACCCCCATATAACGCTTATCCTGATGAGCTCTCCCATTTCCTGCGGCAATAGAGGCCACATGGGTACCATGCCCCATCAAATCAACCGTAGACAAATCACCTTTATGAAGAGAGGCATTGATATCCGCCGCAGCCAAAACAGCTCCCTTGATAACCTGTCCATCCCCATCTTTAACACCGTATTTCTTCTCCAAGTCAGGATAGAGACCAAGAGGGGCTTGAGTGAGATCGAGAACCCATGCCACTCTTGTCTTCCCACTCTCATCAATAAAATCAGGATGTGAGAGATCAATTCCAGTATCTGCAACTCCGATCAAAACCCCTTTCCCTCTTAGGCCATACACTTGCCTAGCTTCTGCAGCCCTGATATATGTGCCAACCCGATCGAGGAGGAAATGAAGAGGAAATGAAAGCTCGATGCCACGCCCCCCGTAGAGACGGTCAAACACAAGCATATTGGCAGGGGTTGTCGTCAGGTGACCTATGCCAGGACTCAAAAATTCAACTCCTCTTTTTTCAAATTCTCTTCTGAGCTTTTTCCCCAATTCCCCTTTCTCTGGAAACTCAATTAATGCTGTAATTACTCCCCGTTCTGGATGAGTTGTAAATGGAGACAAAAGTTCTTGACCTTCAGGGGACAACAATCCTTTTTCAAACGCCGATAGAAGAGGTGTTTCATCAGGATGAGCTGAAGCCTGAGAGATCTTCAGGATCCCAAGAACAAGTAAAAAATTAACCAATCGAACGAGACATCGAGAAGTAAAATACATCAGAGAGGGGTGATCCTATGTTTTTTTAAAGGACGAGGCTCCTGCTTATTCGTGAGATAGGAGAATCTTGACACAATCTCCTTGCGCAAACAGTCTGCCGCAACGAGTGCATCTACAACCAGTTCTGAGGCGACGCGAAAGATATCAATATCCGCGCGGTATTGCTGCTGCAATTCGAAAACCAGCTGATCGCGTTCAGGCCCTGGTTGGATTTGACGGATCTGATGGTAGTAAACAGCATTGACAGCAGCTTGAGGTCCCATCACAGCAATGGAAGCTGTTGACAAAGCCAACACTACATCTGGCGCAAAAGCAGGTCCACCCATCGCATACAGACCTGCTCCATACGCTTTGCGCAGGATCACGCTGATTTTCGGCACAGTCGCTTCACTGACCGCCGCGATCATTTTGGCACCAGCCCGAATGATCCCCTGTTTTTCCACCTTGGTTCCGATCATAAAACCAGGAACATCGACTAAATAAAGCAAGGGGATATTGAATGCATCACACAGCTCGATGAAACGTGCTGCTTTGTTCGCTGACTCCACGAAGAGAACCCCCCCTAACCATTTCGATTGGTTAGCGACAATGCCTATGACTTGTCCATCCATCCTGGCAAATCCTGTGAGGAGCTCACGCGCATAGAGAGATTTGATCTCCAGCCACGAACCTTCATCGACCAGCGCTTCAATGACCTGTTGAACATCAAAAGGTTTCTGTTCATCGGAAGGAATAATCTCTGCTATCGGTCGGGCAGTGGGAGACGGGGGACGAGAAAAAACCCTAGGGGGGGACTGCTGCCAATGAGACGGCATGTAAGCGAGGTAGCGCTTGCAGAAGGCAATCGCCTCATCTTCTGTCGAGCAGAGCACGTCTCCGCATCCGGACACAGAACAATGCATCTGAGCACCTCCCATTTCCTCCAGAGTCACTTTCTCTCCAATCACGGACTCAGCCATCCGTGGAGATCCGAGATACATGCTTGCATTCCCTTTGACCATCCCCACCACATCACAAAAGGCTGGGATATAGGCTCCCCCTGCCGCGCTCGGCCCAAACAATAGACACACCTGAGGGACAACCCCGCTCATCTGGACTTGATTGTAGAAGATACGACCTGCACCGAGCCGTCCAGGGAACATTTCCAATTGATCGGGGATTCGCGCCCCTGCAGAATCCACCAAATAAATAAGAGGGACCTGGAGACGACAAGCTGTTTCCTGAATGCGAATTATCTTCTCTACTGTTTTCTTCCCCCACGAGCCAGCTTTCACAGTGGCATCGTTGGCCATGATCGCTACTGGCCTTCCGTCCACCTTGGCGACCCCTATGATTACCCCATCCGCAGGAAGTTCATAGGCATGACAATTGGCTAGTGCTCCATCCTCCACAAAGGAATCAGGATCGACCAGACGAGTGATCCTTTCGCGACAGAAAAGCTTCCCTGCTGCTTCATTCTTTTGATGATACCGAACGTCCCCTCCACGATGAATCCGCGAAAGCGTGTCCCTGAGCATGTGATCATCAGCCATCACTATCATTCTCCTCGAAAGGAAGGTTTGCGTCGCTCCTGAAAGGCCTGTAAAGCCTCCTTGCGATCCCAGGTGCTAAGCACTCTTGCATACTGTTCTCTCTCTTTGATGAGCCCTTCGGCGAGCCCAACCTCCGATGTCTGGTCAATCGCTCGCAAAGCTGCAGCCTGAGCCAAGGGAGCCCCCTGCATAATTGGTTCTATCCAATCCAATGTACCTTGGACGACGTCCTCCCCTTCTGGAAGAACATGATTGATCAGACCCCATGCACAGGCCTGAAATGCATCGATCCTGCTGCCCAACAAGATCATCTCTTTGGCCCTACCCTCTCCGATCAAACGGGGGAGCCGCTGAGTTCCTCCTGCACCCGGAATGATTCCAAGAGATATCTCAGGAAATCCAAATTGCGCGTGAGGCACAGCAACTCTGAGATCGCACAGGAGAGCGAGCTCTACCCCTCCTCCCAATGCAATCCCATTGATCGCTGCAATCACCGGTTTTGGGGAATGAGCAAGAGGTGAAAACCCTTTTTCATAGCACTCGAGCTGCTCTTGAACCTCTTGCTCTGTCATCTCTTGCCTCTCCTTGAGGTCCGCTCCCGCACAGAATGCTTTGTTACCCATCCCTGTCAAAACGATGGCACGGATAGCCGGATCCACAATTGCACGGCGAGCAGCGACCCCCAAACTCATCACCATGGCTCGGGACAAACTGTTCAGGCAGGACGGAGCATCCAACGTCAGAAGAGCAATTCCCCCCTGACAAGTCACCTTCAAAGAAGGGAGCGCAAGAAACTCCTCCCTTCTGTCTTGAGAGACACTATCCGAATAGTTCATCGATCCTCACCAGAAACATGCTGACCTACCTTGAGAACAGCAGGAGACGATCCTGCTTCAGCGAAGCGGGCTTCCAATTGAATAAGACGCGATTTCATGGCGGCATGCTCCATTTCCAATTTCTCTACCTGCTCCTGTAACTGTTGCACTGCCCCCTGCTGTTCTTGACCAAGCGCGCGAAGAGCCTCACGCATCGAGCGCTTAGCGCGCGCATCGGGTTCTCTCTCGAGGCGATCGCTTAACGCAGCCATCGCTTTCCGTTCCCCCATTCCTTTCAAGGCATGCGCAGCACCTCCCCTCACGGAAGGGCATCGATTTTCAAGCTGCTCTTCAATCACCTCTCGGACATGCTGTTCTACAGTCAATGCGGCTAACGCAGCCATTGCCGCATTTTTGATCTTACTGGAATAACTACCTTGGACTCTCTCCAAAAGAGGTTGAATCGCTTGTGGATCCCGCAATGCAGCAAGCCCCTGAATCGCACCTACGCTGATCACGTCCCCCCACGACGGACGCGCCAATGCCTGCACCAGATGCTCGAAAGCCCCTCGCTGTCTAGTTTTCCCCAACGACTGGAGCGCTGCTGCTTCAACAAGATAACTTGTGTCTTGCAACGCATAAGGCAGGATAGCCTGATATGCTTGTTCCGTCCGAAATTGGCCAAGAGCAGCCACAATCCCTCTACGCACTTTCGGGTGACCCGTTTTGACAGCTTGATGAAGGATGGCAAAAGAATTGAGAGTGCGAAACTTGGCAAGCGCATTTGCACATTCCACACGAACCCCCCAAAATTCTTCCTCTCTCGCTAAACAATCCGCAAGGGTGGCTAAGACCATACGATCTTCCCATGTACCCAGAGCAGTTGCAGCAATCCAACGACCCCTAGCAGAAGGGGCATGCTGCAATTGATTACAAAGCATATCGGACGGAATTCTGAGTTCAACCTCTGCAATGATGTCCATGTCAGGATCGACAACGACGAAAGAAGGCCGTTCAGGACAGGGTAAAACAAATTGCTCCATCGCCTGTGTTACCTCTATTTTTTTTCGAGAAGTATCTTTGGCAACAAACCCGATCTCGCAGATCAAAGGGAATCGAAATGGGAGGGCATGTGGCAGAGAAGAGGAAGGGGGGAAACTAGAGGGGGAAGAGGACGGAGACAATTGCTTCTGGCAGACGTTAAGGGTCAGAAAGCCATTGTTCCACTGCAGCTCCAGATGAAGTTGAGGATGACCTGCTCGATACACCCACTGATCAAAGAAGAAAGCGAGACTTCTACCGCTCACTTCTTCCAAATCGCGCATTAGATCCCGTGTTTCCACAAGATCATATGCATGCTTGGTGAGATAGAGATGGATTCCTTTCCAGAACTGCACAGGTCCAAGGTAGTTGCATAGAAGGTGTAGGACAAGCCCACCTTTTTCATACAGGTGACGATCGAAAAGATCGAGAGGGCTATCATATTCCTGACACACAAGAGGACGACGATAACGGCTTGCCGCTTCTTCTAAATAAGCGTCCAGATCGATCTTGAGCCCATAATCATACTCATCTTTCCCTTGATCGGCTGCACGCCACACATGCTCCATGTAGGTCGCAAAGCCCTCATTGAGCCACCCCTCCGGCCAATCTCGACAAGTAACATAGTTGCCGAACCACTGATGTGCCAACTCATGGGCGATCAGACTGTCCGAGGAAATATCTAGCGCAGCGCGGTCATCCACCAACACGTGCTCGTAGAGCGTAGTAGCAGACGTATTCTCCATCCCCCCAAATAAAAAGTCAGCAACGACGATCTGGGCGTACTGAGCCCATGGGTACTTGACCCCCGTGAGCTTCTCAAACAACTGGAGCATGCGATACGTATTTTTAAAGGTTCGCCATCCATCTTCTTCTTTTCCAAGAGGGACAAAATAAGACATCGGCAAGATCGCATCGGATTCTTTGAGCTCAGCATATTCACCCGCAACCAATGTAACAAGATAACTGGGGTGAGGGCGCTCCATCCTCCATCTGTACTTCCATCGACTCCCTTGATCAGAAGGGGTTTCCTTGAGGACAAGCTCCCCATTCGAAAGAGCAAACCAACCATGAGGAACAAGAACTGTCAGCTCGGTCTTCATTTTGACATGCGGTTTATCCACCGCAGGGAACCAATAACGAGCATCCTCTTCCTGACACTGAGTCCACACCTGTCTAGGACGATGCGGGAAATTGCTATCGGGTGCTAAGAAATAGAGTCCACGTCGAGGCACTGTGCGATAAGAGATCGTAATCGTGCATTCATTAACAGCGAGCGGGATGGAAATCACAAGGAGACGCCTGTCATATCGAAACAAAGCAGGTCGGCCTTCAACAGCAACTTGCTCCACCTCAAACTCCACAGCATCCAGCGCAATTTCGGTTGCTGCAGCATCGACACGCTGAATGTGCAATGCTGCAGTTCCTACAACGGCTCGCTCTTCTATTGCCAATACCAGTGTGAGCTTCAGGTGAGACACCAAAAAGGGGCGATCTCGTTCAAATTGCCGCAGCGTATGAGCAAAGGCAAACGAAGGGGGATTATCTCCACACGACTCTTTCCTAGAATCACCAGAATCATAAGAAGAAAGAAAGCCAGCACCACAGTGTGCATGAAGGCGAGAAAAAAAAGACATCGGCTATCCTTATGATGCGAACAAAATCAACAATATATCTTCGTGATACGCTCTAAAAATTCAGTTACACAAAAGCGATCTTTAAACAAGAGCACCATTGTTCACAAAGAAGTGGACAGAAATAGTTCATCTAGCTTAAATTTAATGAAATTTTTCTTCCCCTTGATTTACTTCTGTTCCACGCATGGCTCCCTTTCGTTTTTCTGTACATTGGCGAAGTATGCTTTGTGCCACTCTTGTAGTTGGCCTGTCTTCCCTGAGCAAAGCATTCGCAAAGAGTGCGCCTGCGGCACTGCTAAAGCAGGCTACAAGGGTTACTTCTCCTAAGCAAAATCCCACCCCCTCATCACAGAAAAGATCCAAAACAACTAGTCTTGCCCATTCTAAAAAGAGTACACATAAAGGCGTGATTCACGCGATGCGGGTCGCTACAGGTGAAGAGATGCGAATCAAGTTAGTCGGAAATGGAGGGAAAATAAAGCCCGACGTGCTCAAAGCGTTTGGTCATTTAATGCGTTCTTTCCCCAACCGCGTCCATGCAATCCATCCACGCTTGATTAGTCTGCTGACCCGCATATCCGACCGCTTTCACGGCCACAGGATTGAAATTATCAGCGGATTTCGCCCCTTTTCTCCAACTCAATACACTCCCCATTCGAAACACAATGCAGGACACGCGATCGACTTCCGAGTGGCAGGTATCCCCAATGAAATATTGCGAGACTATTGTAAAAGCTTTCACAATGTAGGAGTCGGGTACTATCCTAACAGTGTTTTTGTGCACTTGGATGTACGCCCGACATCCGCTTTTTGGATAGATTACTCGCACCCTGGAGAACCTCCCCGCTACCACCACACAGAGAAAGCGCCTAAATCAAATGAAACCGCAACCGACTTAGAGGAAGCGGGCTCCTTAGCAAATACCATCCCCCCTTCTCAGAATCCTCTGGACATCAATCATAAAATAGATTCACAAGCGGGCTTCGTTCCTATCCCTTCAGCGACCATGACCCTCCCTTCCCCTTCTCTCTCACCGTCCTCAAACAATAAATTGAACTTTAGGCCATCCTCTGCTTTTGCCCCAACCCACCTCACTTTAAACTTCTCTTCAGAGTATGAATAGCATCCCCCACCGCAATCCGTACTGCACAATTCCCGAAACACAAATGAATCTGCTCACCGAGCGCATCATCTCACCAATGTAGCACTCCACAAATACCCCACTCCAAACCCAACCAGCATTACTCGCATATCCTCCCACGACCTATTTTGTGATCTGCAAAGCGCAATTGGGATCGTAGAGGAAGCCGCAACCAAGCACCCCACAGATATGGGAATCTCAAAGCGCTACTCCAGAATACAAGCCACGGTAAGATAAAATAGCTATAATCCTAAATCCCACCGTCGTTAATAAAAGATGAAACGATCTTGAAGGGATAAAGCAAGCGGTCAAGCAGTATTTTCTTGTTTCGCAATGCTATTTACTTCTATGATTTCTGGAATTACGATTGGACCACACTCGAGCAAGCATGCACCCCAAGACCAACCTACTCCAAACCCAACGAGCATAAGGCGCATGGAATCTTCACAAAGACGTTTTCTCAGCGCATGAGTTATAGCAAGCGGAATCGATGCTGAACTTGTATTCCCGAATTGTTCCATTGCAATAACGTTCTTGCCTTCAGATAGCTTGAGCCTTTTCGATAAATAATTCAACGCAAACTGATTTGATTGATGCATTACAAACGCATCCACATCGTCCTTGGATAGTCCACTTATTTCAAGAAGTTCACAAACAAGAGGAGGCACCGTACGCTGCATAAATGAAAAGACCTCTGCACCATCCATAAATAGGTCTTCCTCACTTCGAAAATTTCTCTTATCGTACTTTCGTCTGATCGATGTTTCAGGAGAATGAGGTTTACGAAAACCCCCTGCTGGTATCATTAAATATTGCGCTCCACTACCATCAGTTCCTATCTTAAAGGTGATAGGCGATGCGACACTAACACGCTCGAGTCCAGTCGCTGTACCCGCATCACCAAACAGCATAGCTGTCGCGCGGTCTAAAGGAGACACTCCCCGAGACGAAGTGTCACCAGCAAGAACAAGAGCACGACCTCCAGCGCCGCTAGACAGCAAATGAGAAGCGAGCCATAAGCCATATACGTATCCAGAACAACCTAAATTCACATCAAACGCAGCACAGGCTCGTGATAGAGCCAAGCGCTGTTGAAGAATACAACTTGTAGCAGGTAATACGTAATCAGGCGATTGTGTCACCATAACGAGGATATCAACAGAATCTCGTTCCCAATTAAGCTCTTTAATAAGCCTATCTGCAGCTTCCCAACAAAGATCGGAAGCACATATATTCTCATTTTTAACAACACAACGTTTTTTTACCCCAATGTATTCAGCAATTCGAGCAGCATCCTCTCCAAAGATCGCCTCTGCTTCCCTCCAAGACACTTTATGAGAAGGCACTGCAGTAGCAATACCTCGAATTCCCACATTATTTACGTGGCTTACACTCATGCATCTTTTTTATTGATAAAATGTTTAAATTTTTACAAAATAACTTCTGCTTTAATCCAGATATTCATAAACTTAGAATAACCATCTTTATCCATATAACCACACTATGCTTTAAAACTTATTCAGAAACAGAAAGCAACTCCATTAAATCGCTCACAGATTTACATAAGCTAACTTCCCTCGCTCTCAACTGAACACCCAATTCATCATCACACATAGCAAGAAAGCGGACTACGCTAAGAGAATCCCAATTAATCTCATCTAGTCTCTCATCGCCAGAGAGATGTTGCTTATCCAAATTCAGAATTTTCTCAAGCACTTTAAGAAATTCTTCCTTTTTCACAATTCAATTCCTCTTCTTCATACTCACAGATTCAACATAATAATTTCGCCGGAGGAGAAAATACCGTCTGATTAGCTAGTACTGGTCGGACAACCACACTCCCTGCACCAACACGAGCAAAATCACCGATAGAAACACTCGGCAGCACAATAGCTCCCGCTCCCAAAAAAACACCTTTTCCTATTTTAACCCTCCCTAATACATTACAGTGAGCACTTACTGTAGTCCCACTGCCGATTGTCACATCATGCCCAATATGTGCATAAGAGTCAACATGAACCCAATCAGCAACTTCAGTATCGCAACCAATGCTTACAGCAAATCCAAAACAAGTTCCATACCCCAATTTAATGTTACCTGACAAGTTTTGCTGTTGAGGGTGACAAAAAGATATAAATTTTGCACCTTTACCTACAAGAGCTTCTACAACATTTAGCTTAGCTTTGGGTTCAGCAATAGCGAGTAAAAACTCATCCTCAGAAGTAACATGATATGTTGTTGGAGATCCAACTACTGAATGGGGATAATTATATGCTTCAAGTGCTTTAGGATTATCATCAATAAATCCGATAAAGGGCCATTTATATTGAAAATTAGGAACACGCTTTACCCAATCTAATAAAGTACGACCAAAGCCTCCTGCCCCCACAATAATCAGACGTTTCATTCTGGTTTACCTAACCTCATCTTTCCAAGGCATTAAACAGTCATAATTAACACTTTGAGAGGCTTCTCAACAAGGGGTCCTTCCTCCTCAGAAGTACTCAATAAACCAAGAACTCACAGGTAAGAATACTCCACTCTACTACCATAAAGCTTTAATCTTTTTTAACAAATCTGCCAATTAAAATCAACCGCCGCCTTATAAAAGGAAAGGCTACCATAAACTAGTAATTCCACTAATATTAAATTTACTTTTAAAAGTGATTCATTTTTCATATTCTTACAAATATAGATGAGGAAAAGTATCTTAAATGCGGGATCTGTCGATTCCATCTTCCAATAATTCAATTGAGACATTTTTACATCTGCGCTACACAGTCATATTCATCAATGGCCACCCTACAAGAATCATGCTTGAATTACATTTGATTACGGAGGAAGAGGAGAGGAAAAAGGAGATGCATGAAAGGCGTTGGGTAGCATGGTCGTGGCTATCATGTAGAGGGCTGACTCTGGATAGCGAATCAACGGGGGATGATTCGTCCCTGTCCGATGCAAAAAACCCTCTGCTGAGCCACCTCGATTAAACAAGACAGCATGAGAACATCCTGCGCGCGCTAGAATTTTAGCCAGAGCCGATGGAGCTACTGAGCCTCGCGCAATCAGGACTTGGCCCTTTTCCGTTAATCCCAGCGCGGTCCGTTGGACTTGTTGAATTGGGTTACTTCCGTGTAGCTCAGAAATTATCGGATTACCTCCATCCACAAGTAATGGAAGCTCAATTGCATCCGTACCAGGGAGAAGTTGAAAACCTTCTTCAGAGGGATGAATAGCAAGCTTCCCATCCGTATCCGCAACGAGAAGAGCACGATGCATATCTGTCCTCGCCGCCTTATTCTGCAGGAAAGGAAGAAACTGCATTCCCCGAACAGCAATGCCATACATATCGCGATCTGTAGAAAATCCCATACCTACACTTGCCAAAATATGCGCCGAACTGTCCTCCCGGATAGGAGAAGGGCGAGAGACTCCTGTTTTGGGATCAGGCTCTTTCGAACCCAGCTGAAGACGGAAGCGAACGCGACCAGGAACTACTTGAAGAATTTCGACAGGGTCTTGGTCCCACAAGATACGGGCCGACCAGAGAGCTGGCAACCACGACGGAGAGGATTGAGTGCCTGGAGAAACTGACCAAAATGGTTCCTTGGCGTCCACAGGCGTGAGACCTGGAAGAGGAGGTGGGATGGGATCTCTCAGCAAAAGATAGAAAAAGTCTTTGGATGCATGCTCAATGTATCGATTAGCTGCAATGCCCATGAGAGGATTGAGCAGTGCGGTGCGATAACGGCGCCCTTTCAAGTCTTCAATGGCAGCGAACAGAAAACCTGTATTTTTCGGATTCATGTCGAGATGAATACCGTACACGCAGCCTGCCATTTTCATTCCTCGTCCTAAGGTCGTTGCACTCGCATCATCGCTCCAAGCATAAAGGAGATGGCCGCCCTCCGTCAATCCCACAGCAGAACGTTCTGTCTGGACTCCTGTCCCGGGCAACGTATATCCCCATAGCCCCCGTTTCGTCGGATTGACCTCAAAATGATCAACAAGAGGATCAAGATTCTGCCGCAGCGAGACAATTTGGCTTGGGTCAATTCCAGCAAACCCATTCAACGTCTCGACAGGACCCCACGTTCCCATAGCAACCCGCTTGTCCGATAAAACGGCGACTGTGGCCGCATTGGGTTGAGGGGGAAGGAGGATCCTGCGATGGACCATCATCCCGTAGTAACCATGTTCACTCTTAAATGCCCCATTAAATGCAGCGAGTACCCGTCTAGAAATAGCAGGATCTCTTGGAATACGTCCCAAACCAAAAGGACCCAAAGAAGGTTTGGGGTCTTCGGAGCCACCCTCCATCTCCAGTTCTAATTGACGCATGTCCATAACGACCAGGAAAACTTTAACGTAAGATCGCTGTTTATCAGGACGGACAAACGTCTGAAAAAATGGAGGGGGGGCCTTTATATCTCCAATCGACAGGGAGCGGATCCACGGAATAGGAGGAACTTTCCATCGGCCTTCATCGGGTTCAGGGGATGACCAAACGCTTTCAATGGGAGGCGGTGGCCATCCTTTTCCCTCAGCATCTGAGAGTTCAGGATGCAGCGGAAAGGTGGAAGGTTTCTCTTCTTTTTCTGATGAGGCGAGTGAGGGCTCTCCTTTCCCCCACCAAAAGCAAAATCGGCGAAGCCAATCTCGCGCTCCAAAAAATCTTTCTTCGAGCCAGGCAATCGGCGCAGGACCGATCCAAGAAACAGATCGTACCGTATCAACAAGCCAATGGATCAACTGTTTCTGAACAGGTTCTGCTCGATCGATCTGCACACCCCGTCCTTCTGAAACAAACTCCCCTTTTTCCAAGTTAGCTACTTCCTGATGGAATCCGTCTTGCTCCATCCATTCTAGCCGGAGCTGAGAATCCTCAAGAAAAAGACCAATTTGCCGAGGGGGTTGTTCAAAGGATATCGTCAATTTCCCCATCCCTGCAGTACTCCCTGTACGTTGGTAGTTCGTTAAAGAACGTGCCCATCGATCTGTAAGCCCTTCTTCCAATCGTTGTGCATCCTCTCCAGCCCTATCAAATACCGTAACGCTCTGTACCTGATGATAGGCCAAGGTAGCAAAGGCCACCCACCTTCCCTTCAACACCAGTGCGTATTCATCCCCTAATTCTGTAGAAGTCAGGTTGTATATTCCAGCCACTCCAAGGAGCCGTCCATTAGGCCCTATTCGAACGCGAGCAGACCATACATCGCGCAGTCGATCCGATTCGCTTCCAAGGAAGAAAAGAGAGCGGCCATTCCAACAATCCCTGAAAAGTCCTTGAGAAGGGGCCCAGCGAATACTCGAAGCATGGACCTGCACATGACTCGCTTGCTCAAGAATACGCACAAGTCCCTGAACATTCTGGTCGGGCAATCTGCTAACAAACAGGAATACGAGCAACCCCAACAATCCACCCCCACAAAAGAGAGGCAGAAGAAGGGAATTTTTTTCTTGTGAAGTACTTTTTGGACGATACAAGGAAGTCATCATGTCATTGAAAGCAGCTACAATCCATCACAGCGACCGTTATCGTTCCACGGTAAATGATAGACTCAAAAAGAGCGAGAGAGAAAACAAACACATGTCTTTTCAAGAAACAAGTAAGGCCTCCATCTCAGGGGGGAGGGGAGAATTGACCTCCCATGGCTCAAAACCATCTTTTCCTTTAAAGAAAAGATAAGAAGCGTGCAGGGCATGGCGATTGAATCCATGGATCAATTCACCTCCATAGAGAGAGTCCCCTACGAGGGGATAGCCTATAGCCATAAAATGGACTCGAATCTGATGCCGCAATGCACAGTTCACCTGAGCCTCGACCAAAGCCCATCGATGGACACGTCTGACCACCCGATAGGTGGTGAGAGCAGGTCGATGAGCATATTTCACTTGGTCATACGAATGAACACAAGAGTGTATTTTTCTAGCATCCTTAGGGTGAGCAGCGATTGGAAATGCTATTTCTCCCGATTCAGGCAATCCATCTGAAGCACAGACCAGAAGATACCGTTTGCACAAATTCCCTGATCGAAGAGCATCAGAGAATACCTCGAACGCCTTCTGATGACGCGCCACCAGCACGAGTCCAGAGGTATAAGTGTCAAGGCGATGAAGGAGCCCTGGCTCCCGAGGAGAGTAACCAATCCCAGCGAGTTCAGGATAATGACCGACCAGCGCATTGGCAAGGGTCCCAACCTCCAATGAACGGAGTGGAGCGGTAGGCTGGCCAGCCGGTTTGTCAGCGATGAGCGCGGCATCCGAAACCAACCGCAAGGTGAGAGATGCCTCCGGACAGGGGAGCGCAGGAGCTATCGTATACTTCTCCATGTTTTCAAGGGCAATGACTTCCCCTGTGGATACACACCACCCTTTAGCCCGTCGCACACCATTGACACTCACCATTCCTTCCTGCACAGCGCGCTTAACACAAGCGCGCGACATTCCATGCGTCAGCCGGACAACTGCTTTATCAAGCCGCATTCTATCAAGAGTGGAGGGTACCACAAACTCAATCTTTTCTCCACTCATCGAATTCCTTCTATACCCTCAATCAACATACGCTAAGCACCATTTCATTCAGAGCCATTCTCCATCAAATTCAATCACACCATCGACAGGACTCAACGAATCTCTATCCTGGCCAACACAGCATGCAAAGTACAACCCTTCAGGGAAAGGGGCAGGAACAGAGAATGATTAACCCCCTGAGAATGACGTTCCCAAATAAGAATGCAGCAACGCGTGCGCGCGGCCCCTACTGCAATAGCCCGAGCGAGCAAACTAGCACCGAACGCAGCCGAGCATGAACAAAACAGCAGAACCCCCCACGGACGCGCAGCGCAGCATCCAAGTTCCGCCAGTTTTGCGTAAACTTTGAACACACACACAAGCAGCTTTAGAAGGAACAAGACGAGATGGATCGAGTACCACGATGTCGCATCCACCTCCCTGTCCTGACCCTTGAAGAGCCTTGCTAGCGTCCTTCCTTTCACAATGGATGCCGGTATGCAAGCCATTTGCTCGAGCGCACTCCGCTCCCACTTCAAGAGTAAATACATTCGCATCTATAGCACGCACTTCCCTAGCTCCACCTCGAGCTGCAGTCATTGCGAAAGAACCCACAAAACTGTATACATCAAGCACCCGCTGACCACACCGTATCCAATACGGACGCGTAAAGAACGTTAGTCGAAATAGAAGCCTGTCTTCCGACTAAGTTCCATAGGAATCCGGTAGACAAAATCTCGTTCACGGAAGGTCAAATCAGACACATCAACCCCACACGGATTCCCACAGACGTAGAAAAACCTTCTGTTTTTACCAACTTCGAGGGGATTCAATCGATAATAGGCTGAGGATGAAGCAGATCCTCCTATGCCGCTAGAAGAAAGCCCCTTCCGCTGCTCCATCCTATCGTCAACAATTGAATAACCACTGTTTTGTCAAAACAATCGACGATAACTCCCGGCAATTCACTCTCCCTGTGCATGAACAAGACGGTAGCCAGCAGCCTCTTGACTTGGTAGGTCCAAGGAAGAACACCAGTGGAGTACACGCTAGAGTTGGCTTCGGAAAAAAAACCATCTAACTTGGCTGCAGGGTCGCGAGTTAGAATACACACAGCAATAGCGGAGGCAGGTAAGTAAAAACCTCAACCCAAGAAATTACCTCGAGGGTCAAGAATTTCCACTTTGCCCCCTGCTGTCGCTTCTCCTCCCACACGTTCAATGGCTTGCAAGTAAACCTAAGGATGAACAACCCACACTGATTGAACATACCCAGACTTAAGATAAACCGACGGCATTAATACACCTTTCACACATGATTGTAAGCCAGCTGACTGTTCCTCCTCTTACTATCACAGAGATGAAGTTGCAATCCGGAGGTTTACCCTCATCAAAAACACACTAAAACTACTGAACAAGATCCTTAAGACTCTTGAGAGCAGTCACCCGTATCTTCTTAGAAGACGGCTTTCCTTTGATCACAATGGGTTGCTTGGTAAAAGGATTAATTCCAGGACGGTCTTTAGTTGCCGGCTTTTTGACAGCTTTCAATTTAAGGAGACCAGGAATAATAAACTCACCCGGACCTCGATTTCCTAACTGCTTTTTGATGAGCTCTGTAAGTCCATCAAAAACACGAATCACATTTTTCTTCTCCAATTCTGCAAATGCGGAAATCTCAGAAATCACTTGGGCCTTGGTCATTCTTTTCCCAGACATCTACGTTTCCTCCTATTGTCTATTTTCCAGTTCATTGTTGATGCAACAACACAAAGCATGATTTTCTTATCAAAATGCTTGAAACAATCACCTTTCTAAAAAAATCGAAGAGCCAATCGTTCAATCCGTAACACTGGCCTCTTTCTATCTGCAAGGGAAAAACAAGGGAATTTTTCAATTTCTTCCATTTAACCCTTGCTGTGCGTAGACCTTTTTACTCCTCCTGAACTACCTGTATCTATTACACTGAGAGAAAAGCTCAGTCACCTCATTAATGAGTAAATGCAAGAGATCCCTCCTCTACCCCTGCTAGCAGACACAATCGGTCTGTTTCTGCCTTCATTTTACGGTCCTTCGCAGCTGTCTCATGATCCCAACCAAGAAGATGCAACAAGCCATGCGCCAGCAACACTGTGAGCTCATCCAAAAGAGAACGATTCGCAGCTACAGCCTGCACTTTTGCCGTTGCTACACTCATCACAATATCCCCTAACAAATGCTTTGCGAATGCACTTCCTTCCCCTTCCTGCATTGCAAAAGCAAGAACATTGGTAGGACGATCCTTACCCCGATAGATTCGATTAAGCACTCGAATATGTTCATCACTCGTTAAAAGAATAGACAATTCTGCCTCCCATAAAGCAAGGGCTTTCATCATGGTTTGTGCGCGACGTAGAATCTCTCTACGTCTCACCCCTTTCCATCTCCCTTCCACTGAGACCTGAACAATCATGCATGACTCTTCGCTTCCGACCCCTTTGCATCCGCAAGAAATTTCTCAAGACCAATATCAGTCAGAGGGTGCTTAAGCAGATGTTTGATTACAGAAAAAGGGAGCGTCGCACAGTGAACACCCATCATTGCAGCTTGTACAACATGAACAGGATGTCGAATGCTAGCAGCCAACACTTGGACCTGGAACCCATAACGAGCGTAGATCGTTACGATCTGTTTCAGGAGCTCCATACCTTCCCAAGCGATATCATCCACTCGACCAACAAAAGGAGAAATATACGTTGCACCTGCTTTAGCAGCCAAAAGCGCCTGAGCAGGGCTAAAACAAAGAGTCACGTTGGTTTTAATTCCTTCTTGCGTAAACGTGCGAACGGCTTTCAAGCCATCTTCGATTAAAGGAATTTTAACTACAACGTTCGGATGAAGGCGAGCCAGCGCTCGTCCTTCTGCAAGAATTTCTCCATATTGCGTTGCAATCACTTCAGCAGATACAGGACCTTTTAGAAATTGACAGATGTCATTCACCACACTCTCTATGTTTCGTCCTGTTTTAGCCAGCAGGCTTGGATTCGTTGTACACCCATCGATCACACCCATCGAGAAAGCTTCTCGAATCTCTCCAACATCTGCACTATCGATAAAAACTTTCATTTTTCTCTTCTCCAACAAACAGGTAAAGGTTTTCTTGAACAAACGCTTGAGGATAATTCACTTGCCATCCTGCACAGAACTACCCTTATGAGTTAGAAGAGAACAAACAATCGGTTAAATTCCCTTTTCTTTAATCATGAGCACAAGACCCATTTACATGGATGGTGTCATTTAAAATGTAACACCTATTACGAATAGCCCTGTAAGCTGCATAAGTAAACGATCCAAAAATACCGCTTAATTCTTGGAAAGTTAAGCGGAAGTATTGATTATAAGATGAGTCATCCAATGAGAATTAAGAGAAAAGAGAATCATAGTTGCCCTAGAGTAGGCAAAACTTCTCTTGCTGTTCTAATAAGCAATCTTCTCTGCCTTGGATTTGCAATCCTCTTATTTTTACCTTCGGAGAGCAAAGCAAAAGAACTTCAACTCCATCTCACAGGAGCAGGGGCACACGCACTAGGAAAACCTCAACAAAATGAATTCAACTTTGGAGGGGAAGGCTCCCTCCATCTTGGAATTTCCCTTGGCTCTATACTCGATTGCCAAATAGGAGCGACTGGACTCCTGCTCAGCCAGGGAGATCCCCCTGCAAATCCAAATTTTAACGCTCACAAACTAGGCACCTTGGTCAGTACAACAGGCGGTTTTCGGATCTACCCCTTCGGGGCCTGGTACACTGCAGGTCTCTGGCTAGATGCCAACGGAGGAGTCGGCTTCACCGGCAACCGCACTCGCCCCGTAGTAGATACCCACCTAGGGTATGATTGGAGGCTTGGAAACGGGCGATGGGTCTTGGGTCCTTTCGCCGGATACACCCATATTTTCGAAACACAGGAGCTTCAGCCAGAAGATGCCCACATTGTTTGGGCGGGCTTGCATATCGGACTCGGACATCGCACGAATCCACCTCCTCTTCCCGATCGTGATCACGATGGTATTCCTAACCACATCGATGCCTGTCCAGACACACCTGGAATCACAACATTGAATCCAAAAACGAATGGATGTCCTGATGCAGATCGCGACGGGATCCCTGATCACCTAGACGCATGCCCTCACACTCCTGGAATTCCAACAGATGATCCAAACACCAATGGGTGTCCTGATACAGACCACGATGGGATCCCCGATCCAAAGGATATTTGCCCCTATACCCCCGGCATGCCAACCAACGATCCCAGAACCAACGGCTGCCCAGACACAGATGAGGACGGCATCCCAGATTACCTCGATGCTTGCCCCACCATTCCAGGGATTCAGACAGATGACCCCAAAACCAATGGATGTCCTGGCGCAGATGTTATCCGTGTAGAGGGGGATCGGATCACGCTCAGCAATGTGATTCTCTTTGATTTTGATAGCCCTCGCGTACGCCATGTAAGTTGGCCACTCGTTAAAAAATTAGCCGACTTTCTCAACTCGACTCCAGACATCGTGGAGCTGGATATTGATGGGCACGCCGATCAGATCGGCACATCTGAATACAATTTACGGCTATCCAAAACACGCGCAGAAAGCGTAAAGAGTCTCCTCGTTCGCTTTGGAGTTGATCCAGGTCGCCTGACAACCTTAGGCCTAGGAAAGTTGCGCCCGCGTAAAAAAGGTCTTTCTGAGTCTGAACGGCGCGTCAATAGACGGGTAGAGTTTACAATTACCCGCGCACGCGCCACCAATCCAAATCCGACTCGTTCGCCGTCCCCTTCCTTTTCTCAGTAGGACAATCAACCATGAGCTTTTTATTTCCCCAGCAATCCCTCATACGAATCAATCGAACAGGCCTTGTTTACCTTTCGATCTTCATCAGTACGCTGCTTTTACTCCCTGGATGCGACGAAGTGAATGCGCTTGTAGGAGCATCATGCAAACCAGGCCTGATCGCAGCAGGGAATCAGTGTGTTTCTCCCAATGACCCCGGATCACCCGACGAACATCCCTGTGGTAACACCAAAAACGATCCTTTCAATTGCGGTTCTTGCGGCAACGTATGCCGCTCTGGCATCTGCATTGAGGGACAATGCCAAGATAAACAACCGGGCCATGTGGCTCTCCTTGGACACGATTACGACAAAGCGAGCTTAAGCCCTTCACAAGTGCAAATCCTGATCAACGCCGTCAATCTAGGGAAGTCTCGGACCATCAAAAAAATTATCAAAGTACTCGGATATGAAGCGTATGCCTCTACTCTGAGCTTAAAGGAAATCAAGCAACTGGTTGGATTCACCACTTCCACCAATTATGATTATCTGACTGTGGAAGAGAACGACATCGATCAGGAGATCAAAGACAAGAATCCAGACGTAGTCCTCATCTACGATCAGACTCAATCTCCACCTGGAGAACTCGCAAACCTAGGGAAACAGTGGCAATCTGCCCTCCAGAATTTCCTACTTCATGGAGGTGTAATTGTAGTCTTAGATGGAGGGGCAGGGACTGGAGAAATGCATTTGTTTGTTACTGAAGCAGATTTAATTCCCATTAAAGCTAAGACATCGCTCTCCCCGAACACCAATTTTGCAGTAATTGCACCGGGCGATATGTTGAGTAGGGATATGACTCGAACTTATTCTTCTCTCAACTCGCGTTCTGCGAGTTTCACGCTCGAGAAAAAATCGCATGCCGACCAACTCGTCACCGTCGTAGAAGAACCGAAAGCACACCAGAGTGTAGTCATCCACCGTGTAGTTCCCCCCTCCCACTAATTTGGGCTCAAGCTGCAAAAACGCTTCAACGCAAAGAAGAAAGGGTAACCATCACCCATCCTCCTTGCGGGATATTGATCTGCTCTTTCCGCACAGCTCCACGCGCACTCAACTCTATCACATGCTGACCTGATGGCACACGAACGCGAGAGACAGCAACCCGAGCAGGAAGAACATCCCAGCTGCGCGTATCCGGAGTATCCATCACAGTTAATCCCCCTCGCACAACAAGCGAAGAAAGCACTCCATAAATGCTATCCTTGCCAACAAGATATCGAGCTCCCTCCCCAGCGATATAACGCGCGAGAAGGCGAGTAATTGCACTCGCAATAATCTTCCCTTCTATCTTCTTCCAAGCTGCCTGAACTTCCACGGAAAGATTCACCGCTTCCTCCAACAACTGGAGCTTTCCGTCAAGGAGGCATTGAGGTGTTTCGATCCAGGGGGGTTCAGGAGCGAGAGAAGGATAATTGATCCACGTGATAAACCCCTGCGCTGCAAGCCGATCCGCAGCCTCAATATCTCGAGAATCAAGAAACGAAGAGGCAAAGTTAAGCGCCTGTCCTATCGGAACCCGGTTCGAAATCTTATTTGGAACTCTCCCATAACCCACAAGAATGATCACTTCCCCTTGAAAAGAATCCCGAGCAGAAGTAGAAGAGGGGAGATTCTCTCCCAGATTTCTGAGATTCTCAGGTATATACCCCACCCCTTTTTGAAGCAATCCAACAATCGATTGCCGAAGTGTAGCGTATTCTCCCTGCTCCCAAGCCTCCGCATAGTAACGAAGTGCTTCATCGGCTTCACCGCTTTTTTCAAAGATAAGACCCGCTAAAAACCCTGCAAGACGAATTACTCCTTCCCCTTCTCGATAGGGCTTATCATCCAAGTAACAGCGAATCACATTAAAACGACGCGCTTCCACGCGAGCCCCTTGGAGATCTCCCAAGGCAAGATAATTGATCATATTGATCGTATTAATTAGCAGCTTTTCATAAGCAGGAGCTTTGTAACGCCCTGATGAATCCGAAAAGATATGCTTCCCCACTTCATCCAATGCGCCACGAGACATATCCAGCAAATCGATCGCTTTGTCTGCTGTTTCCAGATCTCGCTTACTTTCTTTAAAATGGCAGAGCGCCTGCTGGACAGTCCCTCGGTCTAAGACAAGAAGCGCATTATCCCCTTCCAGCTTCTCGGGGAAGTCCTGATCTCGTTCTACCCCTAACGCTTCGTTGGCTTTCTGAAGTGCGACTTGAGGTCGATTCTGATCTAGAGCCATACGGATACCTTGGGAACGCGCCTCATACCCTCTACAACCAAGCAAGAACACACTCACCCAAAAAAAAGCAGATTGTTTTTTCTTTACAAGACTCATCCTAAGAACAAGAACTATCGAATGGCCTTGGTCACATACGATTTATGTTGCCATTTGATGGCGCTTGTCTCGACCTCGATCACCTGCATAAAAAGGAAATATTGGACTCTTCTCATACTATCTGTGCGCTCATCCGAAGCTTGCACCTTCCCTGTAACGATGTATTGCGCTCCCAATTGACGACCATACTGTCCAATTTTATTTGGATTAAACGCAGCATTCGAAAACCCTTCCACTTCTTTAATCATCTGAAGCTGCCGCTCACGACTGATCACCATGACGGTATTGGATTCCACAAGCCAGGTTTCCGTTTCACTCAACACCGCCTGCAATTGCGAGTCGATATGCTCACTGGTTTCGTTTTGAAAGGGGAAAATCGCAACCCGAGCTTTTCCTTGATGTTCTCGCCAGAATTGCATCACCGGAGAATTCCCAAGGTGATTGAGACATTCATTAAGCATACGACCGATGTCATCCTTATCAAGGCCTGTACTCATCGCAGGTGCGTCAACAGAAGGATTGTTAGCTCCTCGGATATATTCTTTTCTACATCCCGCTATATTCAAAAGAAGAGAAAGTGACACAACCCCACAGGATAGTTTTCGCATGTTCATTGAGAGTACCTCCATTGCATTTCAGATTTTACAAAAATCTTTGGGTGATTCGTCTAATGCCTCCGCACTCTTTGAATGGCCATTGTAATAATTTTTTCCAAACGAGCCTCTGATTGAAGCCCTTCCAGTTTCTCACCACTAACCCAGAGAGTGGGGAGGCCTCGCCCCTCTGAATCTTCAAAATCTTTGCGATCCTGTTCGAGCCGCTGATCGATGAGCGCATCGTTTAAGCAAATACGAAATGCTTCTGTGTCCATCCCAACCGCAGCAGCGATACGTTGACATCCTTCCGCTGTCAACTCTGAGATGGGGGCTCTGAAAAGCGCGTGGGTCATTTCCTCACCTCTCCCCATCGTTTCACCACAGCAAGCCGCACGCGCAGCAATCAAAGAATGAGGATGAATGCGTGTAAGCGGGACTTGTTTACGCACAATGCGCAAGTCTTGTTTATGATTCAACAGCACAGCAGAGAGAGCTTCATGTGTTAAACGACAAAAAGGACACTCAAAATCGAGAAAGTCGATTACAGTAACCTGACCTGGAGGTGTTTGCTCAATTTCACGATTAATTGGCCCAGGGATCTGAGGCCCTTTTATCTTTTTGAGCGCAAGGGGAGCACACCCTACTACCATTAAAAAGCTCAGAGCTAATATTCCTCGCTTTTTCGTATCAATAAAATCGATCTTCTTAAAAAATCGAAAGACTGCAATGATGCACAATACACAAATGGCTCCATCAATGACGAGACAATAAGGACAGAAATGACCCCACACGAACTGTACAGCAATTAAGAAAAAGGCGCAGCAAGCTGCAGGCACAGAGAGCAGAAGCATCCACCGCCGCATCGAATTACCTGGTAAAAGAGTCGAGAGGGACAGCAGAAAAAAAAGCAAAACTCCTGCCAATGGAGTTGGAATACCACCCCAATACGCAAAGCGAGAGAGCCTCAATGCATCGCAACCGCTCCCCAAGGAACAAAAAGTTGGAACTGCACTTTGATAATCGATCAAAAGAGCCAATGACGAGCTGAATCCCGTGCCTAAGATAAGCAAGATAACCAAAAGAGACACAGTCGTTTTGAAAAACTGAGATCCCATAAAAACTGCAAATGGTTGATAATAAAGAGTCCTAACAAGAAATCATTTTAACGGGTTTTGAATGAACAAAAAGAAACAATGTTGCACGATGGCCACCTATTCTATCTCTAAATCGAGAAGTCTTCGCAGAAAAGATGAACCTCTTTCTAAAAAAAAGAGGAGAAGAAAAGAGGAGAAGAAACGTATAGCCTATTCCGAACAAGAGGGCATTTTATCTATGAATCCCAAGGGGTTTGGATTCGTCTCCAAGATCCATGGAAAAGGTGGAGATATTTTTATTCCACCCTCTTCCATTGGAGGGGCCCTTCACGGAGATCGCGTGCTTGTTCGCAGTGTAATACACACGCACAGAGGAGAAGAAGGAGACATCTTGCAAATCGTAGAGCGAGGAGCGAAGCTTATCGTGGGGACCCTCTACCGTTCTCGGAAACTCGCATGGATAGAACCCGATGATACCCGTATGCCCCATCTTTACATAACACCTTCCGAAAAGGGCAAAGCGCTTCCATCGATCCAAGAAGGATCTGCAGCGACTGCGAGAATTACGCACTACCCTGAGTTCACTGGGGATTCCCTTCAAGGGACTTTAGAAACCATCCTAGGCCCCACTGGGGAACTCAAAGTAGAGGTAGCTAAACTGCTAGCCATGGAACAAATTGAGGAAAACCATTCTCCTCAAGCCATTCAAGAAGCGAAAGCTTATGGGACCATTGTCTCTTCTGATCTACTCGAGGGGCGGGAAGATTTAACCCACCTCCCATTTTTGACGATTGATCCCCAAGATGCTCGGGATCACGATGACGCGATCTGGATTGAATCGCAACCAAATGGATGGCGCGTCTGGATTGCCATTGCGGATGTGAGCACGTATGTCCGTCCTGGAACTCATCTTGACGAGGAAGCCAAACAGCGAGGATGCACCATCTATTTACCCGATCGCGCTGTTCCTATGCTTCCTGTAGAGCTATCCGCTCACCTTTGCTCTCTCCTCCCTGACGTCAATCGGCTATCCCTCTGCGTAGAGGCCACACTCACCCCTCAAGGTAAAGTTACTTCCTTTCGCGTCGTTCGAGGACTGATCCGAGTCCGAGCGAAACTGACGTACGAAGGGGCGGCGCGTGCACTTTCCCTCTCCACCAATCCCTCTCCTGAACCCCAAGCAGAGGCATTTAAAGATGCACTGCAGGTGGCCTACCAGCTCTCTCAAGTTCTCCGCCAGAAGAGACAAAAACGAGGGGCTCTCGATTTTGAGGTTCCAGAAGCCAAGATTGTCCTGGATCCGAAGACAGGCTACCCAATTCATATCGAGCGCCGAACTCAAGATTCAGGGCTCAAAAAAGCCCATCAGCTTGTGGAAGAATTCATGCTCCTGGCCAACGAAATCGTTGCAGAATGGATCATCAGTCAAGAATTCCCGACGCTGTTTCGCATTCATCTTCCCCCGGACAGAATCAAACTCGAAAAGTTGACTGCGTGGTGTGAAATGTTAGGCCTCCACGTCAAACCGGAAGATTTTGAAGAACCTTTGAAAGCTTCTCAACTCATCAATTCTTTTGCAGATCACCCCATGGCGACATTGCTATCCATGTTGTTTCTCCGCTCGATGAAGCAGGCTTCCTACCACACAGAAAATGTAGGCCATTTCGGACTCGCATTAACTGCATACCTACATTTTACATCCCCGATTCGTCGCTATCCGGATCTGGTCGCTCATAGAACCGTCCACGCTTTGCTGTCCAACCATCCCCTTTCTGTTCACTGTCTGACTCAAGAGACACTCGCACAAGCAGCTATTCTCTCTTCCAGTGCAGAACGACGAGCGATCAGCCTCGAACGGGATATCACTGATCTGTATAGGGCTCAGTTGATGCAAGAGAATATCGGGGAAACCTTCGAAGGGATGATTGCATCCATTACTTCAGCAGGAATCTATGTAGAACTTGATTCCCCTTTTGCAACCGTGTTTGTGCGATCCGAAGACCTGGGAACAGGAAAATTCACGGCAGACGAAGGCGGTCTATGGGCTAAAAACAGGCGAACCGGGGAAGTTGTAACCCTCGGTGATCGCATCACAGTCCAAATCCTAGATATCTCCCTCTCTCGCCGAACCATCTACGGCAAAAAGATACAGAATAAAAAAAAGAAACCCTCCATCAATCCATTCCGTAATTTCTCTTAGTGTAGCTGTTCATTCAAACCAAAATTGGAAGGGAACACTATTCATCAAACAGGGCAGCAAGGTTAGTTGTGGTGACGGCACGAGTTACCCACTGGTCGAGCTTTCGGGCGTCGCAGCACCCCAGCACTTTCCGCTGTACTGCCTGATGCACCTTGAACCTCCGTACCTCCAACACCTTGAACAACACGCTGCACCTTCCCTTCTACTTTNCTTCTCCCTTCCAAAGCCACCCACTGTTGCTTGCTTTCGGGCAAGCACACAGGGCTTCCACAGTCGATTCATGCCTCTGGGATAAATATACTCAAGTGTACTCTAAGCCCTCATCCCACTCTGTCAAGGAACAATGAAATTTATTTATGCGGTATGCATTTTTTCAGAGTATGAATTGATCAATACAGCCAAACAGAATTTTCGTATTGGCGATATCCTCTACGAAAAAACTTCAGGTAGAATTATATAGTCCGAAAGGAGCTAGAAAGAGGGACAGCGAAAGGGACATTCAGTTCGATGGTGACCACTGCATTTGTGAAGGAGCTGACTGCTCAAGGGAAAGCGGAAAGCGGAGGGAAGAGCCAAAGGCAAGGTGACGGGAGAGAAAAGTAGAAGGGAAGGTGCAGCGNGTACAGCGGAAAGTGCTGGGGTGCTGCGACGCCCGAAAGCTCGACCAGTGGGTAACTCGTGCCGTCACCACAACTAACCTTGCTGCCCTGTTTGATGAATGAACAGAGGTATCATAAGACTAACACACCAGCATTACAGAGGTTCGGAAAAGCAAATGCAGCACTCACATTAAATAGCAGCAAGATGGTTTTATTCAGAGAACTTCATACAAATGTAGGTAAAAAATGCATGGTGCACAATAAAAAATCAGTATACTGATTTTAATAAGTGATTTCCTTTCTTCATCTCCAATTATCTGTGTTCTATAGAAAGGAAAATTCCATGAGTAGCAAGAGAAGTCAGTTGTTTGAATAGGAATGATAGACTAGCCTGATGAGATTTACCGATCAAGGGAGTCAGAAAGTAAAGACAAACGAGATTCAAGTCCAATCAAAATAGACGACAACCACTGCAACCTTTTGATTCATAAAAAGACGATCCATAGCCAAACAGAATCCATGGGTAGCATCTACATATTTGCCCAAACTCAATAAAATTCCAGGATTACATAAGAACAACCCTGCACAAATTAAATTTTTCAAAAAGCTGCCTCAACCACTATTAAAAACATCGATTTCCCTGTTTACTTTTGGACCCCATCGGAAAATCAACAGCCAGAAAACACTTTTCTAGACTCTTCAATACAAATCAAGATAACAAAAGTTCCCTAAGCAATTTACTAAATACACTCCACGATATACAAAAAGAAAATCAAGCATTCGATTTTACCCATAAAATAAAAATTTGATCGCCTATCAATTAAATAACGAAACCATCAATGATTATAATAAGAAAAGAAAGATAGTCTACGGGATGGTTGTAAGTCTGAGGACGAACCATCCCTCCTCATTAGCTTCAGCGTTTGCTTCGAGCAGAAAAAAGTTTAGAAAAGCCACAGCGATCATTAAATTATTCGAACGCAAAAAACTATTTATTTTTCTTTTAGAGCTTGAGGTCTGCGCGTATGTCTGAGGGCTCATAGGCCTTCAGTTTTTCTATCCATTCCGCCGCTCCGTCTGATGTAGGGATGCGCACTTGAAAATGGACATATAAGTCGCCATTGGGTTTCCCTTTCACCTGAATCCCTTTCCCTCTCAGGCGCAGTACAGTACCCCCCTGAACACGTTCGGGGACTTTAACAATGACAGAGCCATTTACCGTGGGGACGGTGACCTTAGCCCCATAGTAAGCTTCCGTCACTGTGATCGGTACATTGACGTGAAGATCATCCTTCTCTCGCCAGAAACAAGGATGCGCTTTGACGTAAACGGTCAGGACTAGGTCTCCTGGAACACCCCCTTTTCGAGGAGGTGGGCCCCCCTGTCCCGCAATCCGAACGCGGCTCCCTTCACACGCACCTGCCGGAATACGAACAGTAACAGAAGAAGATGGATTGCTCGGAGAACGAAGATTCAATGTAGTTCCACGGATAGCCGAAGCAAAATCAAGGGTTACCTCACTTTCTAGGTCCTCACCCCTTTGAGCTGTCTTTGCTCGTACACCTCCCCCCCGCCCCACAAATTCACCAAAGAGATCGCCGAGGTTGACCCCCTGTCCACCCCATACAACACCTCCCTGCTGAAAGAGATCCTCCACACTGAATCCCCCACCTGTTCCTCCCCTTCCTCCACGGGACGCCCACTGCTGGTATTGACGCACACGCTCTGGATCAAACCCCTCTCTCAACCCTTCTTCCCCAAATTCATCGTACAATCGCTTCTTCTGGTGGTTCGATAAAACTTGAAAGGCCTGATTAACGTTCTTAAAGCGCGCTTCTGCTTTAGCATCTCCTGGATTGCGATCCGGATGAAGCTCCTTTGCCAGTTTTCGATAAGCTTTTTTAATGGTTTCTGCATCGGCATCGCGAGGAACACCGAGCACTGCATAGAGATCTTGAGCCATGGATACTATTCAAAATAAAACAGAGTAACATCAACCGCAACTGTCCTCTTCACAAGAAATGATGAGAAACATGGAAAATTATTCAACCGTCACTGTTTTCGCCAGATTTCGCGGTTGATCGATGTCTGTCCCTTTGAGGTCAGCAAAATGATAAGCAAACAACTGAAGAGGGAGCGCTGTCAGAAAAGGGAGGAGTTCGGGTTCTTCCGAAGGGATTTGGATCCAATCAAGCCGACGCGCACTTGCTCTTTCCGATAACAGTGCAGTAAATAGCTCCATCTCCTCATCCCCTTCCGTACCTACCATAATAAGCTGTCCCCCTCTCGCTTGTACCTCTTTCATATTGGAAAGCATTTTCTCATAGTGAGCATCCCGAGGGCAGATGGCTATCACAGGCATATGCTCATCGATTAAAGCGATAGGCCCATGCTTCATTTCTCCCGCTGCATATCCTTCTGCATGTACATAGGAAAGCTCTTTAAGCTTGAGAGCCCCCTCAAGGGCTATCGGATAGTTGATCCCACGCCCAAGAAAAAGCATATTTTTCGCTGTAAGATGGCGTCCTGCAATCTCCCGGATCGACTCTGATTTGTGAAGCACACCCCTCATTTTTCCAGGGATTCTCCAAAGCCCTTCAAACAGACGATGGGCTGCAACCAGAGAAAGAGTCCCCCGCCTCAATCCAAACTCGATCGCAAGCAAAAGAAGCGCAGCAAGCTGCGTCGTGAAACATTTGGTCGAAGCGACCCCAATTTCAGGCCCCGCATGGGTGTAAAAGGAACCGTGCGCCATCCGAGCAATAGCACTGTCCACCCCATTCACAATGGCCAATGTATAGGCAACTTGGGCCTTAACCCCCTGAAGAGCCGCAAGCGTATCCAACGTCTCGCCGCTTTGGCTGATTGCTACCACCAGATCGGATCCCAAAAAGACAGGCTGCCGATAGCGCATTTCACTCGCAATCTCGACCGTCGCAGGAATCCTAGCCAGCTGCTCTATCCAATAACGGCCGATAAGCGCAGCATAGTAGCTGGTTCCACAGGCTATCAGATAAATACGCTGGATCTGGTCGGCTACTGAAAGCGAAACCCCTATCTCTTCCGCCACAATCTCCCGCTCCCGCAGGTTAATACGCCCACGCAATGTATCCTCGAAGGCTCTAGGCTGCTCATGTATCTCCTTGAGCATGAAGTGCTTATGCCCTTCCTTTTCTGCTTGTGCTGCCGACCACGAGATCAGCTTCGGTGCCCGCTCAAAGGAGCTCCCATCTTGCTTGAATAGCAGCACCCCAGCCGCTTGGAGAAGAGCCATCTCGCCATCCTCTAACAGGATGATCTTACGCGTAGAGTGCAGCAACGCAACAATATCGCTCGCAGCCAGCATCTCTTGCTCCCCAACCCCAATGACAAGGGGAGAATGATACTTCGCAATGACGATCTCACCAGGCATATCCATGCTCATCACGGCAATCGCATACGCTCCCCGAACCCCCTGAAGAGCCAGTCTCACCGCTTCAGCCAGTGTTTTAACCCCTCTTCTGCATTCCACATCCACCAGGTGGGCAAGGACTTCTGTATCCGTGTCGCTTGCAAAGCGAACTCCATCTTTTTCAAGTTGTTTTCGGAGTGCCGCATGATTCTCAAGAATTCCGTTATGGACCAAAACAATCTTCCCCGCCACATGGGGATGAGCATTGTTTTCACTCGGGCGTCCATGTGTCGCCCATCGGGTATGACCAATTCCGACTGTCCCCGAGAGTGGCTGATAGCGAAGTGCGTCTTCTAGCTGAGCGAGCTTTCCAACCGCACGCATAACCTTGATGGTTTCTCCCGCGTGGACAGCAAGCCCTGCAGAATCGTAACCTCGGTATTCAAGGCGTCGAAGCCCTTCCATGAGAACACCTTCGCATTGCATTCCACCAACATAAGCTATAATTCCACACATTTATTGATCTCCGTCTTGGTCAACCCTCTTTTTACCAGTCCTTCACAAACGAACAAGCACGTTGGACATATCGAAATGAAAGAATACAGACGCAAGCCTTTTCCCCAAGCCTTCCCCCTCCCCCGCGCGGTTCTCCTATTTCCTCTGATGAGCAACAGGGAAGACACTTTGTAACTATACATAATAGCATCCCGCGAGCAGACGTTTTGACCAAATACGCTCTGATCTCCTGGCACGCCATTGATCAACAGGAAAAAGGGACTTGACAAACTGCGACAGGTTCTCTTCAGTTATGCACCACCATACAAGAGATATTAGCTATGAGCAAAACGCTTACGCTGCTTGTCTCCCTGTGTATTCTTTTCGCTGCTTTCTCTTCTACTTCTGCCTTGACACTTGTTGATATCGCAAGCGAGGAAGCATGCGAGCATAAGCCGATGATATTAAGGCGCTGAACATCCTTATGACACTCCTCCATACGCATTGTCATGCGCATGACTTCTGTATATCGAAACGATGTATCCAACGCCTTTGCTGGTTCGTGGCACTTGAGTGAGTGAGGAAGTGGAAGTAGTCCCCTATGAGTACTGCGAAGAGCAAGTAACCCATGATAAGAAAGAGATACGAGAACGCCTGCTCACTCTTAAAACGAAAGGGAAAGACATCTACAGTATGACGGTAGGGCCTCTGGGTTCACAAATCAGGTGGGAATAGAGAGCGGCCATGCCTATCTCACTCGAGAAGAGTTCGAACAGGAAGTTGGTCTATTACTATTGAAAGCTCCCTGTATCACGGAAATGGTTATTGTCCCTCGGGAGGGGGCGAATGCGCTGCTATGCCAGTGCTTACCGCTTGTACCACGCGGAATATCACAGTCACATCACCTATCCCACATATGTTACTTGTTGATTTGATTTTGATAAGTTAGTAGAGTTGAGGATCTAATTGGCTCTAAACTCAAGGAGTACCGTTACGAAGGCATTCTCAAGGAAAAGAAGAGCGACCACGCTCACGCTGCTTCTCAGCAGCAGGTGGGGTCATGCGGTAAGTATCGCTGCATATGTATCGGATGAGGGCGTTACAAAGAAAGGCAGAAGCTGCAGCGATGCGGAAGGGGATATGATGCTGTCCCAGGAGTTAACTTCCGGTCGTAAAGAGAGTCGAGGAGAGGCCTCCCTTTTTGTCAGAAGGCTTTGACTCTAGCGGGCAAGGTGGATCTTGCACGCGCTACTGTACCAAAGCATGGACACAATCTATTTGGTGCAAGGAAATCTCCTCTCACGTCGGATGTGTTGCATAAAGCCCTGGATACACAGCTTGCAATTCTTAGATGCGCGATCTAAGAACCACAACCACACTGGTACACCGCAATCTTGCCTCTCTGTTGTTACAAAAAGGGGAACTAGTCCTGGCGGAAAGGCATACGAAGCAGGCGCTTTTGATCTACCGTGAGGCGATGGGGGAACTGTACCTCTGGGAAGTTGCCGACACCACTCAACATCTTGGTCTCATCTTTGCACAACAATAGAGGAATTTCGCAAAGACACTTAACGCAATACACAAATCGCTACAGATGTTGCTCGCCTCGAAAGGAGGGGGAGATACAGCCGTCCGTTGCAACAGCCTATCTTAATCTCGGAGGGCTGTACCTTCGCACAAAGCATTTTCTCCAAGCAATGGAGTGTTACAAGAGAGCGCTGAAGACCCATCTGGCCACAGTGGGACCAGATCATCCGTTCACAGAAGCAGCATGCGCGGGCCTCCGACAGAGTTGTACGCTCGCTAGTATTCTCTGTAAGGGATAACCTCAAGCGAGGGGCCACGGGAAGGGAGCCAGTCCAGGATGGAAGCAGCTCTCCTTCAGGATCCCGCGCGGTTCTCCAATGGACTTAATCCATAAAATAGCGCGCCTTCCAATTGAGTGAGTTTCCCAACAGCACGCACAACCTTGATGGTTTCTCCCACGTGGACAGCAAGCTCTATAGAATTATAACCTCGGTATTCAAGGCAGCGAAGCCCCTTCATCAGAACATCCTCCCATTGCATTCCACTAATCCAACTAATATAAGCTACTATCCTCCACACCAATTCACTTCCATGCCACACCATTTCCCGAACTGTCTTTTCCCCCCAATCCATCCGTATTTTCTAGGGGATTTCCTCTTCCTCCACCATCAAGGTGCTCACTTGTGATCTACAAAACGCTGATTCGACCTCTTCTATTCTCTCTCCCACCTACCGTAAGCCATCATCTGGCGATGGTAGCGCTGACCCCGCTTGAATGCATCACATGGTTGAATCAATGGGTGCGCAAGCATTCTGTTCTCGAGTCATCCCGCCTTTCCACACAAATCCAGGGGCTTCATTTCCCATCCCCTCTTGGGCTAGCCGCTGGCTTCGACAAAGATGCAAAACGCCCCCGCGCACTCGCATCGCTTGGATTCGGTTTTCTCGAGCTCGGGACAGTGACTGCACATCCCCAAGAGGCCAACCCACCCCCCCATCTATTCCGTCTCCCAACTGATCGCGCCCTCATCAATCGACTCGGTTTCCCGAATGAAGGGGTGGAGCGAGTCACTTCCCGCCTGCTCCCTTACAAGGATACAAACGCGCTGGGAATTCCGCTGGTCATGTCGATCGGCAAATCGCGAATCATCCCCCTCGATCCCGTAGAGCCCCTCATCGCTGATTATCTCACAAGCTTTCAGGCAGCACAAAAAGTCGCCGACATGGTCGCAATCAACATCTCCTCTCCCAACACACCCCATTTACACACGCTACAACAAGAGCAACTAGCCGAGGCACTTCTGACTGCACTGGTGCAAGACAACTGTTCCTCCCTACAAGCACTCCCCCTGCTGGTCAAAATTTCGCCCGATCTAAATGACTCCCAGCTAGAATCGCTCCTCGCTGTCATTGAAAAAACAGGCATCCACGGCATCATCACTACCAACACAACCACCCAACGCGATCACCTCCAGACCAACCCATCCCATATCGCTGCGATCGGGGCAGGAGGCCTCAGTGGCCCTCCCCTCCGAGCCAGGGCGCTCGATATTGTCAGACGGACACGAGCGCGACTCGGAACTCAACCTATCGTCATTGGCGTGGGTGGTATTGAAACAGCAGAACACGTGATCGATTTCATTCGAGCTGGGGCCAACCTCGTTCAGATCTACACCAGTTTCATCTATCAAGGACCCAGAACTCCCTTTTTCATCAACCGCAAATTGGATCAATTCATCCAACAGCAAGGGATCAAGCACCTATCAGAATTATCCCTCCATTGAACCTAAGGGTAGGAAAAGTGGATACCCTCCTCTTAGCCTCTTCTCTGTTATATATACATGGCACAAGCTGGAAAGAGAGGAGTAGCAATAAGATGATTGGATGGCACTACACATATCCCTGGTCCGCATTTTGCTGTTGACAGCATACTGAACACCTCCCCACAGAGATATGCGTCGGTTTTTGTTTGGAAAAGAGCAAAAGAAGCTCCTCGTGGATCCTGGCAGATCGCAAAACGGCAATATTAGGGATATTTGTTGCAGGGACGATTACCTTACCCTCTAATTCAACGACTTTTTTAACGCTTTCATCACAATTCACAACAGCAAAATAAGCAAGCCAATGCGGAGGGACCCCATTCATATTCGGACCGATAGGCAGCATTCCCCCAACGTTTCCCTTGATCCCCTCATGCATCAGAAGCGCACAAATACCCATTGGGCCCATGTCGACAGGAGTTGTCGTCCACCCGAGCGTTTAGGTATAAATCGGCCTGCTGCTATTCACGTCCGGCGTAAATAGCTCGCTCCAAGTAAGAGAGTCAGGCTCCTCCCTCACATCCAATCTTGATGCTGTTTAGCTTGCCACAGTGAGAGCACCGCTCCCGTCGGATCTTCGATGACTGCCATCCGACCGAATTCCATGACATCGAATGGCCCCTTGCGTACTTTTCCACCATACGGCATCACTCGCTCGACCACCCTGTCTACATCGTTGACAGTCACATCAGACATCCAAAACGGATGGATGCCCTGCATCTCTTTCCCATTTCCATGGCGTAAAAAGCTGCAGTCTCATTGGAGCCAACCCTGCACTTCGCGTAGACCACATCAGGTCCAATCAGATAATCTTCAAACGTTCAACCAAAAAGAGGCCCATGAAACTTCTTCTCGGCTGCTGCATCGATTGCACCTAATAACATTCCCTGTTTGTATCCCACACATTTGGTCATCATCGTCCTCCTCTCTATCTTTTTCAGAGAGGGGTAGAGTTCCTCTTTTATCCGTCCATCAAAAAATCGGATTAACTCTTTATTATGGAATCGTTACACCTCTATAATTGATGAGGAAGTTGTTCGTCTTTGATCAGTATCACCCTTAAAATGAGGTTTTCAATGAGTGAACCATCCTCCGTGCGTCAAGTGATTATTATCGGTTCAGGGCCTGCCGGTCATACGGCGGCAGTCTATGCCGCGCGCGCAAATTTGCACCCTTTAATGTTCGAAGGGATGACACGAGGTGGAATTCCCGGAGGGCAACTGATGATCACCAATGATGTGGAAAATTATCCTGGATTCCCCGAGAAAGTCTCCGGACCTGAGCTTATGAAACGATTTCGCGAACAGTCGGAGCGACAGGGGTGCGAGATCCGTACGGAAGACGTGTATCGCGTCGACCTATCCTCCCGACCATTTCGAGTTTGGGCAGGGAGCAATCAAGTTGAGTATCACGCCCATGCGCTTATCATAGCGACAGGAGCCCAAGCAAAATGGCTTAACCTAGAAAGCGAGCATGCTCTCAAGGGGAGAGGAGTATCTGCATGTGCAGTATGCGACGGCTCTTTCTTCAGAGGAGAAGATGTCATGATCATAGGAGGAGGGGACACTGCCATGGAAGAAGCCTCTTACCTAGCAGGCCTCTGCAAAATGGTAACATTGGTCCACCGTCGCGATCAATTCCGAGCTAGTCAGGTAATGCAAAAACGGGTTCTCACCAATCCTAAAATCCGAGTTCTCTTCAATTCCATCGTAGAGGAAATACTAGATGTGGAAAAAGGGGAAGTCACTGGTGCCCGAATACGGGATACACAAACCAATACGACGTCAGTCATCCCAATCAAAGGTGTTTTCGTTGCTATAGGACATGCTCCCAACACAGAGCTGTTCCTCTCCCAGCTCGAGTGCCATCCAAATGGGTATTTAAAAACAAAACCTGGCTCCACAGAGACCAGTATTCCAGGGGTATTTGCCTGTGGCGACGTACAGGACTACATTTTCCGCCAAGCGATCACAGCCGCAGGAACAGGATGTATGGCAGCTTTAGAGGCGGAGCGCTGGCTCGCTGCTCAAGAAACAGGAAGGGGCGTATCTCCCAACTGCTCTGGCGGTTGAAAGTGAGCTGCAGCAGCGAGGGCTGCGGCCCGTTCCGCGATCTTTTTAGAGCGTCCTTCCCCTCTTCCATAGGCAACATCTCCTATCTTAACTTCAACAATAAAGAGGCGATCGTGCTGGGGGCCTCTCGTTGCCACGGTAGTGTACGTGGGAGCAGGGAGGCCGTGCGCCTGCACTTTTTCTTGAAGAGCGCTTTTCGGGTCCAGAAGAACAAGGCGCGTAGGATCTTGCATGTGTTCTGCAATGATCTCATGGACAAATGCACGAGCCCCTTCAAGTCCCCCCGCATCATAAACAGCAGCAACCAAGGCTTCCACCACATCAGCAAGGACGTTGATTTGAAGGGGGCGAGACTCGAGTGCAGCTCCTCGCCCCAATGCAATGCAGGGTTCCAAATCGACGAGGCGAGCCCAAGCGGCGAGCGCCTCGCTATTGATCAGGGCGGCTCGCATTCGTGTGAGGAGGCCTTCATTGGCTTCTGGATGGCGCTGAACGAGGAACTCGCTCACACAAAACCCCAGAATCGCATCTCCTAAGAACTCCAGCCGCTGGTTATCCTGCACATGAGTTTCATGTGCATAGCTCGGGTGGGTAAGCGCCTGCTCAAAGAGAGGAATCGCTTCGACCCCTGTAATCCTGAGAAGTTTAGCATAAAGGTACGCACGCGCCGCTTGCCCAACATGGTGTTTCATAGATGTTTGCAGGAGTCCCTTCTTTCCATCTTTCCCATTCTATCTATCCACTTTTATGCCCCAGAAAACAAAATCGTGCAAGAACACGCAAAACTCTATGGAGTACAGTAGAAAAGAATAAAGATTTTTTTAGGAATGTAGAGTAGGATAACACCCTGTGTTATTTACATGCCCTTTTTGTCGAGAGCTCTTCTATGAAGAGGAGACAGACCATTGCCCTATCTGCGGTCTTAAATTGGTTTCGTTTTCTTCCCTCCATCCATCCATAGAAGCCAACGCGCTTTCTACAGAACCATCCCTAACGCCAGAAGAAGAGCCCTTCCCATGGTATTTCTTGGGAGGAGGCCGAGGAGCGCTCGGGCTTCTATCCATCGGAGGGATCTTTTTATTCTTCAGGCCTTGGATTGAGATCACGCTGCCGACTTTTTCTTCTCTGACAGGAGTGGATCTTGCACGACGGGTAGGCTGGGGGTGGATCGCCCTCGTAGCATGGGGAGTTATGGGTGCAGTCGTGCTCAGCCGAAGAACCCTGGCAGAACTTTACGGAGCTAGGCTAGCTGCTTCCTTTTTGAGTGCAGGGCCTGGCTTCGTAGCAGGGGCTTTACTCCTACGCGCCCCGAAATCTTCGTTGGTTCCGCTCAAATTCACCTACCTATTGGGTCTGAGGCTAACCCTTGCCTGTTCTCTTACCAGCTTGATCCTATCGGCCCTGTATTTGGGCAAAAAAACAAAAACGCAATAAGAATCCCCACAAGCATGGACCTACCGAATTCTTCCAACACGCGACTACACTTGAGAAGCACCCCTCCTCCCCACCCCATGCATGTGGTGTTGGTCGAACCAGAAATTCCTTCCAATACGGGAAACATTGCACGCCTATGCGCAGCGACAACTTCCATCCTCCACCTTGTAGGCAAACTTGGCTTTCGAATCGATGATAAACACGTCCGCCGCGCAGGCGTCGATTACTGGCATCTGGTTCAAATCCAGTATCACAATCACTTCCAAGCTTTTTACCAAACCTTCAAAGAAACTTCTCCTCATAGTCAATTTCACTTGTTTAGTACAGCATCTGCAAAGAGTTACTTGCAGATCGTATACAAACCAGGGGATGCCCTAATCTTCGGGCGAGAAAGCGTGGGACTCCCTGTTGAATTGCTCCATCAATTTCACAACCAAACAGTGGCCATACCCACCCTTGGTCCTGTCCGCTCCCTTAACCTTGCAAATGCAGTCGGCATTGCGCTGTTCGAATCTCTCCGCCAAATTGGTGCCCTAGACACGACTTTCTTAACATAAAGACCTTCCTTCCATTTCCAACAAGACACCCCATCAATGTATGAGTTATAAAGCATAGGCATCAATCAACAGCCCAACTTAAAACGAAAAGTCCACGTTGTTCTCTACCTTTTTCCCTATCCCGTGTAAATCGTTCCTTTAATACGGGATGGATGGCCAAAGCATGGATAGCATCCCATTCGAACATTTGTTCGAAGACAACTCTGTTCTCTGTCCTGCAAGAAAAAAGGCGAACTGGGGTTGTAATTATTGCTAACCACTATTGTCATAAATCATAAACTCATATTGAACAGGCTTTCCATTTGTCCTTTGGAACACCTCTTGCGCCATCGATGACAAGAATGGACACCCCCGCACTTTTGAAGTTGCTCAAAAAAGTCAAGAATGCGTTTTCGTTTGTTTCCAAAGTATCCTTTAAACGCACTGAATAGAATTCCAACTTATCCATTAACTTTTCACTTCCATTATTATATTAAAGATTCTTCAAAGAGCGTACTCGTCTCATCAGCACTGAAGGCTAACTTGTGCGCTTTACATTCTGCCAGGCCAGACTACGATGCTCTGATCCCCCTTTGTGTGAGTCAATGCAAGTCATTAGAGTCCAATTTCAGTGTCTTAATTGGAGACTTTCTCAATGCTGCTAATACATTATCCAATGTCTCATCAAGCATCCAAAAATCATTACTTTTAAGGCCTAATTCCCCCATCCTGCTCCCTTCGAGTCTTTTTAAAGCCGATTTCAAGTGCTTTCTCAGCGCTCTCCACGCTCCAAGGATAACAATGACGCATGGAATGCATGCCCTATATACACGTTGTAAAGCTGAATAGAACTCCCCCCTAAGCTCCGAAATATTTCTCTGACAGATCTAGCATGAGGTGACACAAGTCGCCTTGCAAGTCTCACATTTTCAAAGAAGTTTGTTTAAGCCCTCTCAATGCCTGACATAATGCTCCCACCAAGTTGAGATAGACCTTCTATCCCTTCGAGGAGGATAGAAGCAAGACTCCACAGAATCCCCAAATTTTGCAAATAATTGTTCTAATTGTTGCGCCCCCTTGAGTCGTCCTAGGCTACGATTCACAAGCCTTAACTTTCGCAGTTTTAAATTGCAAATCACCTGAATCACGTCCAGCACCTCTTTTTCATCTAATTGACACAAAAGGGACCCATCAGGGTTAAAACGTCTCCCTTTAGACGAGGACCATCACGCGACAACTCGTTGAAAAATACAACAAGTTGGTTTCGCTCACGGTTGCTCAAATCAAATTGAATTGAATTTTTTTCTCATCAGTATAGAAACTACTTTCAGTCTTCATAGCCAACGACTGTCTCTTCACCCCTCCACCGCCATCTACACTTACCCCACATCCCGTGGTGATTGAAACAATACCTGCCATGAAAGGTCTTGTCTTCTTTTTCACTTTCCCCTCTCCTGTATTCATTATATGTGTAATACAAGTTATTACAATTGACACAGCATCCGTGTCCAAAAAGTTATCCATCCCATCACTTTTAAGCTAATCAACATTCAAGGGGAATTCATTCAGCACTATCATGAGAGGAATTGTGCAATTTCTCTAACAAAGTGTTAAAGGGTCTAAGGACAATAGGGGCTGGTTTGTGCGCGATCTGGACTACTGCCTGTCAAATGTCAGAGAATCGTTCTGAGGAAACCTATGACGACTACGCACAAGAGGAATTGAACTAGCAGCGCCAGAAAGAAAAGACCTTTGCAGAAGCCGAGAGGATAGTCCCTCCAGAGGCGATCGTGGTCGATGGAACGGTCAGATGCCCCCTGCCTATCAAACCCATTCTCCTCATGAAGGATTAAATGAAAACTATTCCGATTAAAAATGCAATTTCCAACTCCTTCTCCACGATGAACAGTTTCAAGGTCCCCATCAGTTTCTGACCGCATTCAATGGGACATACGGGAGCGGTCCCATCTTTACCAAGCGCACCCATCTTAGCGATCTCGCAGAACGCGGATTTATTGTGGTCACTTTCAAGTGCGGGCAAGAGCTCGCTGTAGCCAGTATGGGACACAATGAGAAAGCTTCAAGAAAAAGCTCTAACTAACCATAAACTAGACTATGTAGACAGCACCGAACAAGCCGGGCTCGCATTGGGCTGTAGTCGAGCACTTGACCATGCAGCTCGAGTGCTTCCTAGCTTTGAGGATTGGTTGCAGTTTCTTCGCACTGGTTGAAACATCCGTTGCAATGATCCATATGCTTTCCAGGGAAACCGAGCTTGATAAACTGGAATTTTAAGACAGTCAGTACGGTCTGATTCTGGACGCCGCACTGGGAGATGAATTCGCAGGATTGCTTACATTCCGAGCGCCCAATCAGAGGGCAGGTGACAGCTTGTTTGAAGACGATTGGAGGTGGATCCGTAGTGCATGCCACATGAAAATCCGATGGAAGAGAGATTTGCCTCATCGTCATGATCCCTTCCGGATGGGTCAAGACAAATTGATAGTTCACTGATTGATGCAGAGTCATGCATGATCTTAATGGGTTCCGTGGCAATTGAATTACATGACATGGGGTTGACGAGCATAGGAGGTAAGTTGAGATCTTTAAGAAACCCTAAGTACTCGTCATTGTCCCTTCCCCGGGTGACTAGGACGATCACGGTGTCGAGTATTTGGGGAGGAGGAGAAGTTATCGAGAAGAATCCAGACGCTACGATCCCTCTTGCGAGGATATGGGAACGACGCTGCAAAACATAATTCGTTATGATCTCCTCTACTGAATAGCCCCCAACATAAATCCGATTCTTGTCAATCGAGAAATGACCTGGAAGACAGCGGAGAAGGCCAACCGCATGATAGATGCGGTCAATACCTGCTGCAAGAAGAAAACTGGTCCTCGGTATTGTAAGTCCCCATGTAAACGGATGGCAACCAATCACATTGCACAATCGTTTTTTTCGACTTGCCGGAAGTTTCTCTAATCTTTTCTCCTTAGTCTTTCTGCTCAGGGGAGAGGTTTCCCCAGGGTAGGTTTCTGTTCCCCCCTATCCAATAGAGGAACCCCTTTTCGAGACCAGACGCCCTGTTCTTGCTGAGAAGGAATCAGCGTTAAAAGCTCGTCATGGCGTTCTTTGAGAAAATCTTTTTCCAATGCCTCGAGGTGCTCCTGTTCTTCTTTTTCTATCCTCTGGCGCCAGAGCTTATCGCGAATTTGATCGGACGCTTCTGCCAACGTACGATGGGTAGCAGCAACTAACCCACGCCGCCAGACCACAGCATACCCTTCCCCTTCTTGAATGGGTTCCGGAACGAACTCTCCGTCTTTAAGACGGAGGACAGCGAGGACAAGAGCGGGGTCCACCCGAAGACCAGGCTCTCTTGAAATCCCGTCCACCGTCACAAATCCAAGATTCCCAGCGCGCAGATAGGTGCTCTTATCCAAGCTGTGCTCTCTAGCAAGAGCAGAAAAATGCTCAGGGGTAGGGTCCTTTTTCAGACGAGCCAAAAGGGCTTTCGCCTCCTCCTTATCCTTCACCAAAATTCGCCAAAGCCCATAGCGGGCCGGAGCATGAAACAGTTTGGGATGCTCCTGATAGAAACGCTTGACCTCCTCCAAAGAAATAGAACTCGCATCCTGTGACGTAACGTGTAGCGCGCGAAGCGAGGCATGCGCATAAGCCCGTGCGATGTTCTGAGCATACGGGGGGCGCTTCTCTAAACCAAGGGTCAACGCTTCTTCCGTTAAGAGAAATTCAGGGAGGACCACCTCGTCAAGGAAACGGCGTCGGACTTCCTCAGGAAAATGACCAAAAATCGCTCTTTGCAGAGGGAGCATGCGAGCGATCCTGTCCTCAAGCTCCCCCACCGTGAGCCGCTGCGAACCCACCTCTAACACAACGCTGTTCCGATCTCGATCAGGCAGCGGTGACTCTGCATAAACATCCGCCCATCCTCCTAGTACCCATCCCAGAGCAAACCACCCTTGAACCAAACGCATCCTTTTATTTCCACTCACTTCCGCCACCTCTATTCAGAATCTCTCAGGTTAGAGAGAGAAATGGAACGCCCCTTCAGCACGATCCACTTTTCTGCCTCAACCGGTTGCATGTCCAATACCCGCATGACCAAAGCGTGGAGCATATAAACCACTGGTGTGAGTAACATCACAACAACCAGTTTGATCAAATATTCCCTCCCTATTTTTGCAAAAATCCAATGCCATCGTGCGGAAGAGGGGAGCTGCGCAAGGAAAGAAAGCGGGTCTGAAGACACACTCCACGTCCAGAAAATGACATTGACGGTCACTGTATCAAAAATCTGACTCAACATGGTCGAACCGGATGCCCGCAACCATAAGTGCCGAGATTGAGTTAGCGATTTCCAGAATTGAAAAATATGAATATCAAAAAATTGGCCGATCAAATACGATATCATCGACGCCAAGAACAACTGCGCGCTCCCACCAAAGATCTTTTGAAATTCAGGCTGCGTGAAGTAAGTTGACTCATCCGTAATAAGCCATGTCGAGCACTGGAGCACACACCACGCCAGCACAGCCATCCAAAACCCCAAGATGGTGAGAAACTGAGCCCCCTTGCGACCATAAAAATCATTCACCATATCCGTCAGCAGGAACGTGATCGGAAAAGGGATAATCCCAACAGAAATAGGACCAAGAGGCGTCCTAATCGTCTTCCCTCCAATGACATCACACAATAACAGACAAGATACAAAAACAGCGCTCAGGTATACAAACAGCTTCTGCTGCAACGTCATCGAAAGGAAGACCTGCGTCTGAATCGATTTAGAAGAAGAAGAGGAAGACATCAGAAGCTGCTCATGAACGGTCTCATCATCCTGAAATTAAAGAGCACAAGAAAGACAAATCAGCTAACAGAAACAAGACTGCGCATTGAATAAGTGCATCCATTTAACCGAATGCACTCTCAAGAAAGAAGAGAGGATGCCTTATCGGACAGCAGCGAACGACCCTTATCTATCCCCAGATAGATGATTATCTCATCGGTCACACTCGTATCGGCAGGTCCAGTCCAACAATCCCTGCACCTACACTCTCCATAATATGAAATACGGTCAGGGCCTTCCTCCCCCNCCCTGAAGGAAAGTTGAAGTGCGAGATCCTATTGCTTCTCCTTTGCAGAAAAGCATTGATCTCCTCATAATTCATTAGCTTAAGACTGCTCTTGGCAGAAAAATCGACATACTTCATTGCACTTCGCTGCTGGGTCACTATGGCGGATTGCTCCTCAACGTTCGGGGCTACGTGGCTCCCACTGCATCCAAGCCAGCTGACCACGAAAAGCATATATCCCACTCGGCAACTTCTAAGGTAAGTCATGATTCCACTTCCTAAAGGGAAGCAACATCTTCTTTCTGAGTCGGTTGTGGTTCTGCGACTTCTGTAGGTTCAGTACCCGCCAAGAAAATTTCTTCTAGGGTTTCTGCATTCTCTGAAATCGGCAGTTTCCCAGTCTTCCGATCGATAGCAATTTGTACGAGTCCAGGTGGTCTCGGAAATTCACTTGCAGGGCTATGTTCATGGGCAGTCCTCATCCACTCCACCCACGCAGGCAAAGCCCCCGTCGCTCCTGTCTCTCGCCCCAAGCTTTTTCCATCATCATATCCCAACCAGACAACGGCTGCAATATCCGTCGAATATCCAGCCGCCCACACGTCCTTCGGTCCATTGCTCGTTCCTGTCTTTAAGGCGATAGGGCGTTTCAGCTGCTTTGCACGCACGCCTGTCCCGTGATCGACTACACTCGTGAGGAGATCCGTGATCAAATAAGCCTCTGCCTCTTCAAGAACCCGGCGAGGTGGGGGCAGAGGATCCAGAGGAATCTCTTCCCCATCCGGCCCTTGAATCCTAGCAATCAGCTGAGCTTCCCGATAGATCCCACCCGATGCAAAGGTCGCATAAGCATTGGCCAACTCCAACGGCTGGACCTCATAGCTCCCCAATGCGAGAGAGAGGTCTGGCTTCATCGGTGAGCGAATCCCCAAGGATTGCGCCCACGGGACCACATAAGCAGGCCCCACCTGCTCCATCACATAAACCGCTCCGACATTAATGGAGTGAGCGAGTACTTCCCTCAAGCGAAGCGGGTCCTCTCCTAGCCACCCTTCATAATTGCGAGGGGCATACCCACCCTCAAACACCCGAGGGACTACTTCAAGAAGAGACGACGGGGTCCACTCACGCGTATGAAGGGCATAGCTGTATAGAATCGGCTTAAACGCTGACCCCGGTTGTCTGCGTGATTGAATGGCTCGGTCAAATCCCCCAGGCATCCCTTCATAGCTCCCTATCAAGGCAACCACCTGCCTCGTACGGACATCGATAGCAACTAGTGAAGCCTGAGGCCCAAGCTCCAATTTCAGAGGAACTTTCTCCTCTCCTCCATCCGTGTCTCCTTGAGCAGGAGCAAGCAAACTAACACGCACAGAAGCCCCTACAGAAGCCAGTTGACTGGGAAGAAGATGATCTCGATTGTAACGTTCATCATGACGGATATCGACCGTCCCCTGGACGCTCCCCACTTGTACATAGAGAAAGCCGTTGATATCATCTGTTCCCGTAACCTTCCCAGTCCATATCTTGTGGGCTTCAAACCGAGGGAAAAAGTCGGTCTCCCCTTTCTCCATTCGCCCTGGGGAGCAATGCTTCTTTCCACACCACTTGCCTGGTTTTTTAAGCGAAGTCATGACTCCATGCCGCCGGTCATAAGCCATCAGTTGCTCCCGAATGATCTTGCGAGCAGCTGCCTGAAGAGCAGGATCGATCGTTGTGGTGATCACAAATCCCCCCCGTTGACTGCGCTCCGGCTCAAGTCGATGGAGCACCTTGCGTGCGATCTCCACCACCTCGGGAGCTAATCCCGCGCGCGCATCAGAAGACGAAACGATATGGATCGTTTCCCGCTCCGCAACCTCAAATTGAATGTCTGTTAAAAAACCTTTCTCCCTCATCTGGCGAAGGACAAAATCACGGCGAGCCAGAGCTGCTGTCAGATTGCGGCGAGGCGAATAGCTCTCAGGTGAAGCGATAAGACCAGCCAAAAGAGCCCCCTCCGCAATTGTCAACTGATTCGCCGATTTTCCAAACAGATCTCGCGCGGCTTCCTCAATGCCATACCGACCACGCCCAAAATAAATATGGTTGAGATAAATCTCCAGAATTTTGTCTTTACTGAGCTCCCGCTCAAGGCGGCGAGCGAGCAAAGCCTCCCGTATTTTGCGTCGATAAGTCCGCTCGGAACCGAGCAACACGTTTTTGACCACTTGTTGGGTGATAGTCGATCCCCCCTGCCGTGCCTGCCTTGAACGAAAATTGACGATCAGTGCCCTCACTATCCCCATATAATTCAGCCCCTCATGCTCGTAAAATCCTGCATCTTCCGCAGCTAACACAGCCAGTTTGACATGAGCTGGAATCGAAGCAAGCTGAACTACCGTCCTGCGCTCCACAAAAAGTTCAGCGAGAGGCGTAGCATCCCGTGCAAGTACCCGGGTCACCTGAAGAGGGTGGTAATGACTCTGCAGATCAACTACAGAAGGGAGCCTCACTTCCAACGAAAGCACGAAAATGACCACCCCAATCCCCCCCATCCCCAAAAGTACAAGGAGAATTCTCATTAACCACCTGGAGGAGCGACTACACCGACCCCATTTCCTAGACATTGCCCGTCCTCTTTTTTTTACGAGAGATCCACGAAGAAGAAAAATTAATTTCTGCTTTCACTCAACCCGAGACCTACTGGATAATTCTTCAAAATAACATGGTTTCTCATTATCCAGCACGCGCTTTCATCAGATATGATCCTCTCCCCATCTCACTCACAACCAAGCATGTTTCACCTATCTTTCTTGCTTTTTCGTTTCCCTTCCCTGTTCGCCAGGCCTATTTACAACGATTTCACCTTCTCTCCCCGATCGTCAGCAGCATGGCTCTGACAGAGCGGATGGCCTATTATGGGGCCCGTACACTGCTTCCCATTTACATCGCAAGCGTTGAAATCCATCAATGGCTACGGTCAACCAACCTCCAAAAGGCGATTATTCTGATCCTCCGCGCTTTCATGCAAAATCTTTTTCCCCCCTTTGCCGGCAGTTGCGTCGATTGTTATGGACACAAAAAAGCCCTTTAATAAGCCTTTTGCTCAAGTTAATCGCTTATCTACTGATGGCTGAAGGGCGATCGTGGACTCTTTTCTAGATAGGTTGCTCCCCCTTCTCTCTCTAGGGACAGCTCCCTTTAAAACCACCACTCAAGCCACACTGATGCTAAGGAGTACAACCTGCTTATCTTTCGATAGGCTAGTCCCTCTTTTATCAAATCCTCAATCTCGGTGCTCTCTTAGGCCCCCCCTGTATGGACTTTTTTACAGAACATCAGCTGGACCTTCGTATTCTTTCGTATTCTTAGGAGTCACCATCCCGATCGCACTCGATCTTTTCATCCTGCTCTTCTACCGAAAGCCCCTCGTGAAAGAGTCTTGCTCCCAACCCTCGCCTTGCACGACATGGATTCCACTGGCTCCGACAAAAAAGACTTCCTCTCTTTATCTTGCTCACTCCCCCCTTTTTCATCATCTTCTATCAACTGTTCGAGTTCTATCCGAACTTCTCCGAAGACTGGATAGACACATCATCCATCATTGCGTCGCTGAAACACGGCATATTCGATCTCCTCACGTCACGGGGACTCGACCCCCCCCAAGAAGAAGTGATCAACGCAGGGGCATTAGTACCTGTTTCTCTGGAGCATTTACGTAGCCACACGGATCACCAATCTGCCGAACAACTCAACACAGCGAGAGAGTTGAGGCAACATCACTCTTAGAAAATCTGATTCACTGCACTCCACAATAATTAACTTCTCTCCTTTGGGAAGAATACCATCCTGCGCGTATGTGGCTCCTCTATCTTGCGACTGGGTTTGTGGGCACTTTTGGTTTGTACAAATGGTCCTACTCCCATAAAATCTCTTCCTCTAGCCTATCCCTCTAATCCTTCGCGAAATCACAGAAAAAGCAGATAGAACGATGGATCTAACAACCTAGCCACTCTGGATGATTCCTATGCTTCTCAAACACTTTGTGAACATTCTAGAAGAACTTGCTCCTCTGCAATTTGCCGCATCTTGGGACAATGTAGGTCTCCTTCTGGGGGATCCCGAACAGTCTATCTCACGCGCATTTTTAACAATCGACTACACTGACGCAACCGCTCAAGAGGCTTATAGCATGGGAGCTGATCTTGTCATTGCCTATCACCCCCCTATCTTCCCCCATGTCTCACGCCTCCAAGGAGGGGATCTTTGTTATGAGGCTGCCCGCCGCAACATCGCGCTATACAGCATCCATACTGCACTCGACGTGATGGAAGGGGGAACCAACGACGTCCTGGCTGACGTAGTCGAACTCGAAACCAGAAGGCCCTTGCGCCCCGCTTGCTCCAAAGCGGTTTCCTACAAACTCGTCACATTTATCCCTCAAGAACACCGTCACACCTTAAGTCAAGCACTATTCGAAGCAGGAGCAGGTCATATCGGCCACTACACGTCATGCAGCTTTCAATCGCTAGGCACAGGAACCTTCTTGGGCAAACCCGGTACCCACCCCGCCGTAGGAACCCCAGGCCATTTCGAACAGCACGAAGAGATTAGGATCGAAACTATTGTCCCTGAAAACAAAGTATGCGCTGTCATCGAAGCGCTGAAGAGGAGGCATCCTTATGAAGAGCCCGCTTTTGATCTGATCCCGCTCGCCTCCCCCCCCAAGAGAAAAGGATTGGGAAGAATCGGGACCCGCCACTTGACCGATGGAGAAACATTAGCCAGAAAAATAGGGCATGGACTGAAGCTTGATCACTTGCTAATCGCAGGCCCAAAAGCAAGGCTTGTCGAGCGCATTGCTGTGTGTGCAGGGGCAGGGCGAGATCTCCTCGACGACGCGATCGAACAAGGCGCCGATCTCTTCCTGACAGGGGAATTGCCCCATCACGATGTGCTGAAAGCCATTCGCAAAGGGATGCTCGTGATATGCACATTACACACTTCAAGTGAGCGAAAGGCATTGTCATTATTCCAAGAGAAAATCAAACTCCAGACCCCCAATGTTATTCTCAAAGTAAGCAGTCAAGACCACGAGCCTCTTACCATTTATCCGGTCAAATCCTAAACCACACTTCATTTTTTTAAGAAAAAAGGGGGTGCTGCAATCAAACACCCACTTTTTTTGGATTTTTCCCTTTCTTTCTTACAGCGTCTTCTGACCTTTTTCCCAATTCACTGGACACAATTCACCGGTCTGAAATGCATCAATAATCCGCAACGTTTCAGCAACATTACGCCCAACTTTCAGATCATTGATGGTGATCGAACGGATAATCCCCTCCGGATCCACCACAAACGTAGCCCGCAGAGGGACCCCTTCTTGGGAATGCAGAATACCAAGTGCTGTAGCGAGTTCCCGTTTATGATCGGCCAACATAGGGAACGGGAGCTCTTGCAGACTTGCATGAGAATTTCGCCACGCAAGATGGACATAATGCGTATCCGCACTCGCTCCAAGTACTTGAACGCCGCGTTCCACAAAATCTTTGTGCCTCCGACCGAATTCAGCAATTTCTGTAGGACAAACAAAAGTAAAGTCCATAGGCCAAAAGAAAAGAACGATCCATTTACCCGGATACATATCCTGTGAGATCACCTTGAATTCTTTTCCAGGCTCTCGGCTCACCACAGCTTGCAATTTGAATGAAGGCAGTTTATCGCCAATGTTGATCATGCTTTGATTCCTCCTAAAGGTAGTTAATTGACTGGATCCGCAATGTACTTCACTCTCACCCATTTGTCTCGCTCGGATCGATCTTATCTGTAGAAATCTCAATCAAGAGGGAGGCAAAAAAACAGTGGGAAGGGCATTGCGGTGATGCAGGGCTAGCCAATCCATCAGCCCTGCAACGGTAATGTGAACAAGAAACCCCTGATAGATGCTTTTGGTCTGCATGCTCAATGAGCCCAACGCGACCCCAGCTACGATAGCTCCCATTGCTTCCAAATAAGGCTTGCCGTAATGAATCATGCAATAAGGGACAGCAACAGCAAAAATAGCCGTAGAGCCCATGCTCTTGCGCAATGCACCGAGCCACCACCCTCGAAAGAAAAGCTCCAGCGAGAAAAATTGGACAAAATAGATCGTTTCCCAAGCGAGGAAATCAAACCAGCTCCTGCTCGACTGCTGGTAAAATGGATAATAGATCGTAAAATCAGGTTGCGAGCTGACGACCCACATCGCAGGAAGGACGATTGCTAAGCATGCGAGATAAATCCACACATGACGAAAAAAGCTAGAGGGCCGCAGCCCAAAATCGAGCAGAGAGTCTTCGCGAAAAAGGATCTTCCACAAGAGAAAAGGCGCGACCACGTACCCTACAACACAAGAGAACCCCCACCATCCAAATTCATAAAGCTCTTGCCAAAACGCGAGTTTAAGAGAAAGGTGGGCTTGTACACATTGCGTAACCATCGGGAGGAGATAGGCGCGGTAGAAGTGTACTTTACCATAATATTGCTGCCCCGTCAACACGAAAGCAGCAATGACCATTGCAACAAAGGGGCGAAGATCGGTTGTCCCCTTTCGAAGAGCCTCTTCTCTCCACTGATATGCCTCTCGATCTAGCTCTAGCCAGGTACGGCGAAATGCCAACCACAAAAGAGGACAGAGAAGAAGAAGAACAGGCACAGGAATACATGCGCGAATAACCGTACTCCACCCTGAAGAGTCAGCCATAGCGAAAGAAGAGAGCAGCGTGTATTCCGTCACGGTGCTTGCGAGAATGTAAGCCCCCGCTCAAGCCGATTCATGGATTCCTTCTTGCCAAGAATCGAAAGGACCTCAAAAAGACCTGGGCTCGCACTGGAGCCCGTCAGTGCAACACGAACTGGCTGCGCGATCTCCTTCATAGACTTCCTCTGCTCTTCGAGCCACTGACGCACACGCTGCTCAAGCTCCTGTTCTGACCATGGCTCTATCCCTTCAAGAACTGCAAGGAAAGATCGGAACAACGCATTGGAGGCTGGGACAAGATACTTTTCCACCGCCTCCCCATCCATAATAGGCGATTTCCGGAGATAAAAATCCAGCGCTTCGGCAGCCTCTTCATACGTGCGCGCTCGCTCCCGAATGGTAGGGATCCCTTTCTCCAACGTATCGGACGCAATAGCAGTTTGAGGGAGACCTCGCTTCTCTAAAAAAGGAATAACGCTCTGTTGGTAAGCAGCAGCATCCGTCAATCGCTCTGTTTTGAGATGCTCGTGGTTAATTGCGAGCAGCTTCTGCGCATCGAATCTGCCATCGGCCCGCCTGCATCCTTTCCAGTCAAAGAGCTCAATCAGCTCCTGTCGAGAAAACACTTCCTGATCGCCGTGAGACCACCCAAAGCGAACCAAATAATTGAGCAGGGCGGTGGGGGAGTATCCTCGCTCACGATATTCTGTTACACTGACAGCACCGTGACGTTTGGAAAGTTTTTCGCCGTTCGGAGCGAGCAGCATCGGCAAATGCGCGAATTTAGGGACGGGAGCTCCAAAAGCCTCATAGAGCAGGATTTGGGATGGCGTATTCACCAGATGATCCCGCCCGCGAGCAACTAAGGTAATCTCCATGGTGATATCATCGACCACAGCTCCGAAATTATAAAGTGGGATCCCGTCCGCCCGAATCAACACAAAATCTTGCTGCACGGAGTTAGGGGTTTGGATCTCCCCAAAAACCTGATCGATATAGGTAGTTACCCCTTCGGTCGGTGTTTTAAAGCGAAGTACGTAGGGGAGAGACGGGTGGTCGGTGCGCGCGCGACAGGTACCTGGATACTTGAAATGTGCTTTAGGATGACTCGCTTTAAAAGCAGCGCGCTGGGCATCGAGTTCTTCTTTCGTGCAATAGCACCGGTATGCTTTTCCCTCTTGAACAAGCCGCTCGCCCCAAGCTCGATAAATATCAAGCCTATCCATCTGAACGTAAGGTCCATAAACTCCCCCTACGTCAAGTCCTTCGTCCCACGTGAGCCCTAACCATCGCAGAGAGTCCAAAATCATACCAACACTTTCTTGAGTCGAGCGTTCTCGATCGCTGTCTTCAATGCGGAGGACAAATACACCCCCTGTCTTGCGAGCCCACAGCCAATTGAACAAGCAGGTCCTGATGCAGCCGATATGGAGATACCCCGTAGGGGATGGAGCGAAACGCACACGGGTTTTTCTGACAGAAGATGAGCTACGCATGATGGACGACACGGAATAAAAGGCACTGATGAAAAATGAGAAAAAGCAGCATTAGCTTTAGATTCTTTTTGCACAATTACACAGCAAGAAACAAGAGGTCTCTTGCACAAAAAAAGGTTTGGCACTACACTTTTTCATTTCTTATCTCTTAGAAAGGAACCCCGATGAAGAAGAGTCCGCTTGCTCAAGTTAAGGAGAAATTCGGCGATAAGGCCGGTCTGATCAAAGCCCTAGAGCCTCTCACTTCCCACGATCTTTGTGTCTCTCGGCTTCACGATGCAAAAGAGCTCGCGCACGTTTCGAATGCGAAATTGCTTAAGCTGTATTATACCCTTTCTATTGTTAAAGAGCGTTTTGGAAATCGAGACAAATTAATTGAGACGATTTTAGAAATGCAGAAGCGGGTGAAAGATACAGGATATCGGGCACGGCTTTCGACTTACCCAATCCCTCGGCTCTATGATTTGTTCCGCTCTCTCCTCAAACGAGAGAAGGCGATGGAAAAGAAAAAAGAGGCACAGCAGGCAGCTTCTCAAAAAGCATCATGAACAGGCTTGTGCTCCGGCATTCGCTTGCCTGCGATGAGAAAACTTACTGGGAGAAGTGTGTTTTCAATGAAGAGCATAACCATCGCCTGTATATGGAGCAATTAGGCTTTGTAGACTATCGACTTCTTGAACAACAAGAGTCGCAGCATCATGTCCAACGAAGGATCTCTTTGACTCCATCCCTCAAATGGATTCATCCATCTCTTAAAAAGTGGATAGGCAAGCATTTTAGCTACATCGAAGAGGGAACTTTTGATCGATCGCGAATGCGCTATCAGTTTTCTGTAATCCCTAGTGTTCTTGCGAATAAAACCAAGATTTCAGGAACACTCCACTGCGAATTTTCCAGTCCAAGAGAGATTCATCAGGTGGTTCAGCTTCACATTGATATCCAAGTGTTTGGGGTAGGCTCTCTCTTGGAAGAGAGAGTGATGGCTGATTTGAAGCAATCGTATGGCCGCGCGCATCAATTTACAGCTCAGTTTTTGCTTGAATACCTGTAGTTCGTAGGCGCCTTTGATGGGCACAGTATGCTCTTATACTCGTTTTTTTGCTCAGGTTTGGTTTCTCACAAAAAAGGACCTGCTCATTGAGTGGCGTACGAAGGAGATTCTGACGACAACCGTTTTTTTTGCTGTGTTGATTGCGATTCTCTGTTCGATCGCATGTCATTTGAGCGGGATCCCTCCGATTTGCATCGCAGCCCCTGCATTATGGCTTTCCATCGCCTTTTCAAGCCTCTTTTCGGTGGGGCGCATGTGGCAACGAGAGCGCGATAACCAGGCGATGACTGTATTGCTTCTTGCTCCGATTGCTCGGTCTTCCATTTTTTTAGCGAAGGTACTGGGAATGCTGATCTGCACGACGCTCATGGAGTGCTTAGTGCTTCCTGTGATTGCAGTGCTGACTCATCTCAATCTTGTTGAAATTCTCCTTCCTCTGTTGCTCCTTCTCCTCTTGGGGAATATCGGCATCGCTTTCATGGGAACGCTGTTTGGTTTCATGACAATTCGCACGCGTGCGCGGGATTTAGCGATTGCTTCGGTGGTTCTCCCTATTTTAACCCCTTCTCTTCTCTGTGCAGTTGCAGGGACCCGTGAACTTTTGGAAGGGGCCATTACAGCGGAATGGATGGATTGGGTTTTACTGCTTCTCGTCTTTGATGGAGTGGCTGCAACCCTTAGCTTAGCAACTTTTTATTTTCTTCTCGAAGAATAAAGAAAAAACAACGCGTTGGGGAGAAAAGTCAAAGGAAAAGAGACACAGCGAAGACAAAAAAGGGGGCTGGAGACAAGGTTAAAGGAATGAGAGAACGGGAAGAATAAGGAGAATGGCTGGGGAGACACCACCGTGGAGGACGAGAGTCCTTTCCCAACTCGCTCCGCTCAAGCAGACGGCTCCCTCCCGTTCTCCCTGGAGGATGTGTTTTTTCTCCCCCTCCTCCTCGTCCCCCACCACCTACTATGTTCCCTATCCACTTATTATCCTCCTTCGGAGCACCACCATAATCACCCTCACACCAAAGAGAACTCGACGAAAAGAGTCACTTATTGTAATCAAGGCGAAGTACTCGTCAATCAACAAACAGGTTCTTGTCTGGCTTTAGGGAATGAAGGTCGGTTTTTTTGGAGGAAGTTTTAACCCACCCCATATGGCACATGTGTTTGCTACATGCCTTCTTTTATCCACAGAACCTCTTGATACGATTTTGATCGTGCCGACTTTTAAGCATCCGTTTGGCAAACCGCTCGTTCCTTTTGAACACCGTATGCGTATGTGCGAAATGGCGATGGGGTGGATGCCCCGCGTCTATGTTTCTTCTATCGAGCTAGAGTTAGGGGGAGAAAGCCATACGATCCGAACTATCACCCACTTAGCAGAAACTCATCCCAGCTGGTCCTTGCAGCTCATTATTGGAGAAGACCAGCTACTCGAAGCGCATAAGTGGAAACGTTTTGACACGCTCTGCCATATGACCCCTCCTCTTATTCTCAAACGCACAAGCTTTTCAGCTGATTCCTCTCACGCCCAAAGCAATATAGCACTGCTCCCTTCCCTCTCCAGTACTGAAATAAGACAGAAACTAGCTCAGGAGCAGTGGGATGAACTGCACCACCTCGTCCCCCACCGCGTAATCAAATACATTAGAACACATCGCCTGTATCTATCCCCTCTTCCTCCTTCAAAAACCTCATAGAATGGACGAATTGAAATTTCACTTCAACCTGTTAGGATTCGTCGATCTACCCGTAGAGGTTTAAGTTTCAATGGGAGAGCTTCGTCCTCAGACAACCCTCTTCTGTGCTGTCATTGCGTTTGCGATTGCCCTCTCCACCCTCCTGCGAGAACGCAAACTTGTCCAATGGCTTTTCACAGCCTTTGCGATGGATATCGCCTTCTGGTATGCAAGCCAATCTTTTTATGCCTTTTTTCAATCCCCCATTTGGGTGCGCATGACAGGCCTTTCGACTGTCTTGCTCCCCCAATTCGCAGTCCATCTGTTTCAAGCGTTCATCCCCTCGACCGAACGGATCTGGGAACCCAAACTCACGAAAGTCTCAACAGCCCTCAGCATTCCAACACTCGCTCTCGTACTCTCCCCTTACCAAGAACATCCACTCGTTCTTGGTTCGCTTTATTTCTACGTGTTCGGCATCCTCGCCGCAGCACTCCTTCACCTCGCACGGAGAGGGCATCAAAGCCTATCGAGAGCTATTCGCGACCGCGTTCGCTTTTTGGTCGTTGTCGGGATGCTAGCAACCACCTTCACACTTGCAGATTTCCTCTCCTTTTTAGGGGTTACTCTCCCCCCCATCGGAGCCGTCCTCTCGATCGTCTTTCTCTTTGTCCTTTCGGAATCGATCACGCGATCCCGCCTGATAGACCTCTATGAGATAGCAGGTCAACTCTTAGTCTCCACCGCACTCGCCTTCTGCCTAGCCGGCATTTTTTATTTCTTTGTTACCGTGATTGGCAGACTGCACACCATGTATTTGAACGCAGTCCTGGCGGCCATCGTCTTTCTCGTTCTATTTGAACCTCTGCGCAATGAAGTGGAGAGAAGAATCCACCAATTCTTCTTCCGAGAGCGGCGCGCCTTGGAGACCAGCATTGTTGAATTGCGCCGACGGTTAGCTCATGTACTCGAGATCGATGAAATGATTGAAACCCTCCTGATCGGACTCGAACGTTCGCGACGGGCCACAAGCTGTGCCTGTTACCTGCGCGACCAAGAGAACCACGGATTCGATCTCGCAGGGGCCATAGGGAGCACGGTGCCTCAACGCATTGAGGCATTCGCGGCACGCCCCCTCCTCGACAAGCTTCAAAAAGGGGCTTTTTCTTTAGAAGAAGCTGCTCAAAAAGGCGATGCAGCGTTCCACGCAGCGGCTGCAACCCTCGGCCAACTCCAGAATTCCGTTCTGATTGGGATACGGAGTGAAGAGGAAGCACTGATCGGTTTCATCTGCATTGCTGATGAACGTGTAGGGGATGCCTTCACACCAGAGGAAATAGCCCTTCTTGAACCGATCGGCACCCAAATTGGAATCGCCATCGCAAACAGCAAAATCTATGCCCGCATGAAAGAACAGGATCGGCTTGCCGCGCTGGGCGCAATGGCGGCTGGACTTGCACACGAAGTAAAAAATCCGTTGGGGTCGATCAAAGGCTCCGCCCAGCTTCTTGAGGAATTGATCTCTCCACAGGATCCTTCTGCGCGGGAGTTCATTGGAATTATTCTAGAAGAAGTCGAGCGGTTGGATAAGGTAGTAGGGAGCTTTTTGGATTACGCACGCCCTCACGCTGGAACCCCGATTCCACTGGATGTCAATGCAGCTATCCGACGCACATTGCAAATCCTGGCAAGCCAACACCATGAAAAAATAGAAGTTCAGGTTGAACTCGATGAAGAGCTACCACACGCCCAAATCGATCCAGAAAAATTTCGGCAAGTCATGCTCAATTTACTCCAGAATGCCATTCACGCGATCGACGGGCATGGGCTCATCTCCATCGTTACAGGGATCGGCCACAACATGCGGTTAATGTGGAGCGGTGCTTCAAACGAAAGCTCCGAAGAAAAAGGTAGCCGCTTGATCGAGATCTCCGTCCGCGACACAGGCCCAGGGATTTCTCAAAAGGTTCTCAAAAACCTATTCATCCCTTTTTTTACAACAAAAGAGCAAGGAACAGGGCTCGGCTTGGCTATCAGCCAAAGCATCATCCAGAATGCAGGGGGAACCATCGATGTACAAACCCACTCGGGAGCTGGAACCACGTTTACGATCAAACTCCCCGCAGCTGATCCACATCATCCCGCATAAAAGAGCCTGCTATCAATTATATCAGAAAGGGCGCTCGGGAAGGTTAAGAAGTCAGCAAAGCATCGACGATCGTTTTCAACATTTGAAGCGCCAAGAAATTATAGAGATTGAGGCCGTAGTTCAGACCGTCGGGATTGAGCATGCCACCCCCTTGAGGATGAACGGTCAGATGCACGCCATCCTTCGCAATGCCGTAGTGAGGAATATGCTCAAGCGCATAACGCAAATCCATCAGGGGGAGATGGCGCTCGCAAGCGATTTGAGCGATTACCCGACTGAGAACGTATGTCTGCCACGCAATGCGATCGTTGGTTAACAAACGATGATCGAACGAACAATCAACATGGCTAGGATCGCGCATATGCCTGGGCAATGTAGTCAGAATCGGGATCACCCCATGATTTTCAAGACTTTGAACGAGCGTCTCCAATTTTGAACGGAATTTGATGATGAGTTCATCCCCTTGACTCAAGTTGCTCGCTGCATCATTCGTCCCCAACATCACCAGAGCGTAAGCGGGGGAAATTGTCTTGATTAAATCCTCAACAGGCGTGCGGCCTGTCGTGGGCTCTTGCCAAAACGCCCATCCTACCCTTGCTCCATTTTTAGCAGCCCGTGGGGCACGGAAAGGATCATAGAAAGTACCCGAAATCCTGATCGCAGGGGTGTGAAAATACTCGATAACAGTTTGTGTACCCCCATCTGTCGGCTGATTGAGGGTCAGGAATTCAAGTAGAGAAGGGTCAATCTGACCTGGTTGATGTGCACCGATTCCAAAAGGGGCCAGAAATCCTGCGCTCAAAGAGAAGCTATCCCCGATCACTCCAAATACTCGATGATTCCTTTCCAAACGCTGCCCTACCATCACTAAGGAACGGAGCTTCCATACTCCCTGCTCTCCAAGCACGGTAACCTGCTGCAATAAGGTAGCAAATGGAAAAGAGAAAAGAGGAGGTTTTCGATCCAACGAAGAAGGGCGCTCGCACAAGCTCACCTCTTTCTCTAACCAGACAACGCTAGGGATCTGACAATCGGGCGAGAACGCGGAAGTCTCGAGCATAGAGGGGACAGAGGAGGAGGGAGAGGCTATTCTAGATTGCTTGGCTGTCAGTGTATCTGCAGAAATCATTGAAAAAATAGGATAATTGATCACTTGAATCGGTGGTTCATTCCCTTGACACCCCTTTTGACATCCTCCTATGCAGAGGATAGCCGCAATAAGCTGCCTAGGACACCATCGTTTTCCTCGGCACAAAATCCCCCATAACGACTTTTTGTGCTGAGTATCCTCTTCGCCTAAAAAGAACATCTGCACTAGACGACTCTAACGCTCTCAGGGTAAACAATCATCATGGGCTTACTCGAAGGGAAAACAGCTATCATCACAGGAGGAGGGAATGGGATCGGGCGGGCGTATGCGCTCCTCTTTGCCCAAGAAGGAGCTTCTGTCGTTGTCAATGACATAGGGGGCACTCGAGAAGGGAAAGGCAGAGATGAACGCATAGCACAAGCAATAGCCAAAGAAGTGAAGTCTAACGGGGGGAATGCCATCGCTGACTCCGGTGATGTCTCTACAAAAGAAGGAGTATCACAGCTTTTTCATACGGCTTTAACGAACTTTGGAAAAGTGGATATTTTAGTGAACAATGCAGGAATTCTGCGCAACCAAAGCTTTCTCCAGATGAATGAAGACGATTGGAATGCGCTTCTTTCGGTTCAGCTAGGAAGCACTTTCCTTTGTTCCCAAGCCTTTGCAAAACAGGCTATCGCGAAGAAGCAAGCGGGGCGCATTGTGAATACCATCAGCCTGAGTGGGATGCTGGGAAACGGGGGACAAGCCAACCATTCTGCTGCACACGCAGCCATTTATGGGCTGACACGGACTACAGCCATTGAGCTGCAAAGACACCGTATCACTGTCAACGCGATCGCCCCCTTTGCTAAAACACGCATGACTGAAGAACTCCCCACCTTCCAAGATACGCATGCCTTGACACCAGCTCATGTCGCTCCCGCTTCTTTATTTTTCGCCAGTCATCTTTGTGGAGACCGGACAGGATATGCGCTTCTGGTTGCTGGCGCTCGCATCTCAGCTTTTAAGATCACAGAGACCACCGGGCGATTCAAGGCTGGCAATGACCCCTGGTCCGCATCGGAAATCGCAGAGCACTGGAACAGCATCTTAAAGCCATGAAGGATCCCCCTAGAAATAGAGTGAGTGTTCATCACACTAGGCTTTGCTTTTTCCTAAGAGAAAGGATAAATGTAAAGTATAATCATAAGTACATGCTAGTCACGGGGAGTAGCACAGTCTGGTAGTGCGCGAGCTTTGGGAGCTTGAGGTCGTGGGTTCGAATCCCGCCTTCCCGACAACAACACTCATCCCGGTTGATCCAAGACAATCAATCAAAGCTAAGTCAATTCCAGCTAAAAACCATCGCTAAAAACCAAGAACAGAAAGTCAGTCAAGCTCGATCAAATGACCAGCGCGTTTGGCCTTGGTGAGAAGATAATGGCGATTGTGAAGAGAAGCAGGAACCACATGCGGCAGGCGCTTGGTAATGACCACCCCATGCTTCTCCAACTGTTCAATTTTATCGGGGTTGTTGGTCATCAGCTGAATGCTTTTTACCTCAAGCGCATGCAGCATGGTCGCAGCAATGCTGTAATCCCGCTCATCATCTCGAAACCCGAGAGCGCGATTAGCCTCAATCGTATCTAACCCCTGCTCTTGCAGTTGATAGGCGCGAATTTTATTGATGAGTCCGATATTGCGCCCTTCCTGACGCATATAAAGGAGAATCCCCTGCGGTAAATCTCCTATTCGTTTAAAAGCGAGCTCCAATTGTTGACGGCAATCGCACCGCAACGAGCCAAACACATCCCCTGTGAGGCATTCCGAATGGACGCGCGTGGGAACGCCTGCCGCTTTCGTGACGTCTCCTTGCACTATAGCAACATGCTCTTTGTGATCAAGATTATTTGAAAACACATAGATTCGGAACTTCCCAAATTGCGAAGGGAGTTCTGCTACGCTGGCTATCTCCACGCAAAAAGGAATTCCAGACTTAGACTTGACTGATGAACTAAGAATAGATGATGCACGCATACCCAAAAATCCTTATAGGAATCATGGAAATCCACCATGGAATGGGATAAATCTCCCTGGGAAAAAAACAGAAGCCCCCCGTTCAAGCGCAAATCCCGAAGAAATTTCGCTATTTACGGAGAAGGCTGAAGCACTGTATCAATGATATGAACGACACCATTTTTCCCTTCTAGATCAACCTGCATCAACTGTGCATCATTGACCTTTGCCAATGTTCCACTGACAGACATACTTACTGTTTTGCCTTGAAGTGTCTGGACAGTAGTCATTTTAACCACTTGTTCTGCTTTAAGGCGTTCAGCGATCAGGTGATACTTAAGCATATCTTGTAACTTCGCTTGATTTTCTGGCTTCAGAAGATCATCGATAGCGATGGAATTTTTCTCGGTGAGGCTCGCAAAAGCTTCTTCATTAGGGGCAAAAAGAGTCCACTCGTTGGGCCCTGTAAGTTGTTCTGAAAGGCCTGAGGCTTTGATAAGCTTCGCTAAGGTTGCAAGCGATTCTTCCGACATCACAATCTCCAGGATCGATTTCTGAGTAGGAGTTGGAGAAGAAGAGGGAGAATCACCAATCATATGAGGCCGCTGCGGCACCTGGGGAGGAGGCTCGTGAGAAGTGGTGGCTTCACAGGCTATGCCCACTAGGGAAAACATAAAAGGGAAGAGAAAATCTACGCGTCGCATCCACGCCTCTCTTTAGATTGTGGTTTGGGTTCTGGTTGACACAAAATGTATACTGGTAAAAGCGAATCCGCTCGAGGAAAAATTCAGAAAAATGAATCCTGCGAACTCATCGAACAAATACGCAGTCAATTCATAGCCTTCTTTTCCCATCTTGCTCTTTTTATGTTTTTTTGCGTCCGGACACCCTTGCAACTGGGGAATTTTATCCATTATTTTAATTGTTGTTTTTAATTCTTATTTAGGGGGTTTGCATGTTTTACGTCCTCTCTTGGAATAGGATTCGTCCTGACAGGATAGGCGCTCCGCATGCAGGGCCTACCAAAGAAAATGCTGCTCTTCATTCCCAAGAATGATATCCTTTATGACGCTGATTTTGCTCAACCTGAACTTCCAGTAAAGAAAAACCGAAAGAAAAGGACCCACTCGATTCCCACAAGTTCCCTCCCCAAGAATTAAATCCTAATCAAACCGGTACCTCTCCTCCAAGCTCTCCATCCACGGAACCGATCACTGACGTCCCCCTAGAAAATCTAGAAGACCGAGTTTCTGCCAGTTATTACTACGATGCACTGTTAATCAATCTCAGCCTTAAAGAGTGGGAAGGAAAAGTCACTTCTTTCATCCCCTTCCGCAAAGCGGGAAAAGGATAAGACCATGGGTTGGGGCATTACCGCATCCCTCATGTGAACCACTATCCACCTCCCAACCCAAAAGAACCGGCTACATAAAAACAGCTGTTCCACGATTCCTGATCAATTGAATCCCACTCGAGCACAAACTTATGTAACATCCCAAATCTTCAATGAAATCAAGAGCCTCGAGATCGACCCCAACATTGTTCCTACGCTCGTCACTTTTGCCATACTCCCTCATGAACATGAAAAATACCCACCTATCCGAAGGAATTCCGCCTGTCGGTTCCCACACGACTGGGCTCACGATATCGTCCAACCGAATACAGACAAATCTATCCCTATCGCCTTAGACCCCTTTAACCCACGAGGAGTCAGCGTTAATGAAACTGACATCCAATCCAACGGACCAATCGGCATCAATCAGCTTAAAACCTACGGGGCTTACACCCATCCCAATGCCAAAAAAGGCCCATCCTACTCAAGCAGACAGGCCTTGATTTCAGTTAGAACCCCATCTGGCAATCAGTGACTTCCAGGCTCTCTCCGTCGATATCGACCCCACTGGCCCTCATTACCGCTCTGCCATTCTGACGTGCTACATCATTTTCACAAGAGAATATGATCGGTTTTACAAGAACAACCATCCTTCTTGATTCTACAAAGCCTAGCATTAACAGAAACAAGACACGATACCATCTCGCTAAAGGCAAAGGAAATCGTCGAAAAATTCGAACAGCTGCCCATCCCACAAGAAGATATCCCTCGCATCAGCCCCATGCTCCAAGCCCTCTTCCAAAAAAAGGGCTGAAGCAGAACGTAACTGAATGATAAGGAACTATAAGATAAAAAGGAAAGCTACTCGAGATTTGTCCAAATGTCATAGGCTCGTGTCTCCTTGAGATTTTTGAAAATTGGTGAATGATGCTTAGGCAATCTTAGCGGTCGCAAAATCAGCAGGGCAATCCTACCCACTTATCAACTTCATGTGATAGGCTCTTCCTGTCTCTATAGAAAGGCTGAGGGATCAGACCACTCACACCCCATAGGACAGAGAAAAAGAATGCACAGGCAGAGACGCTTACAGGTTGAAGGTCTCGCACAATCCCACATGCGTCTTCTCAATAAAGGGGGCAGGCTGCATTGGATTACTCCATTCCCCTCTACTGCGCCTTGGAATAGGCCTGCACTGGACCATCCACGGCCTGTTGCCGGGTTCCTAGCTCCTTTCCCGCGATCTTCCGCCATTCCACACTACCCTTAATAGACAAGGAATGGAAAACCCTACCCACAGGTACAAAAATCTTTTCCCTTGAAGCGCGCTCGAGTGGATTCGAACCACTGACCTACGGCTTAGAAGGCCGCTGCTCTATCCAGCTGAGCTACGAGCGCTCATGTCTTCCTTTAACTTTATAATATCGACTATCTTCATACAGACTACAATCCACTCACATGGATGACTTACATCCACAACGAGCTAGCAATAACAAAAAAAAACAAGAGAGGGATATAAAAAACCAAGGTGAGATTTATGCAAGTGTATACACTCTTTTTCTTCAGTTCATTTGCCTATCGAAGGGGACTCGAACATCATGCCTTGAACTTGAGTTATCGAAAAATCAATCGTAACATATCACAGCAAAAGAAAATGGAATTTGGGATAGTACCCACTCAACCCTCTATTTTCCAAAGAGAAGACAATAAAGAACTTCACTTAAAACCGATTGGCAAGTCCTCCTTCCCCCTTTAATCTAATACGCAACATGAGACAAACAATTACCCAAAGAACCATTTTGTATCATAAATTGCTGTAAGTTATTCATTCGCTTAACCACACTCATTCACGTTTAGCAAAACCGCACAATCCTGGAGCAAGACACCTTGGTTCTTCAATTAAATCCCGGCACTATTTTCGGAGGAGATTATCGCATTGTAAAACCACTTAGCCAAGGCGGGATGGGATTCATCTATATCGCTGAACAGCTAAGTACAGGTGTACTCCGTGCGCTTAAATTGATGCAGCCTCAATGTGTGGAAAGCACGACGATGCGAAGGCGATTCGAGCAAGAAGCAAGGATTGGAGCACGCATTCAGAGTGACTATGTTGTATCGGTCCTGGGTGCAGGAGTAGACGAAGCGAGCGGTGTCCCCTGGCTCGCGATGGAACTGCTCCAGGGAGAAGATTTAAACCAATGTGTCATCCGATCTCCCCTTGCTGCAGAAGAAGCTCCTCAAGTCTTTCAGCCTCTTTTCCACGCGGTTGCCGCAGCTCATGATATTGGAGTGATCCACCGCGATCTTAAACCTGAAAACATATTTCTCGCTAAGTCGCGCAGACCCACAGAAAAGTTTACCCTTAAAGTCCTTGATTTTGGAATTGCTAAACTGGTTGAAGAAGGAAGAACACAGGCCACAGGTACCGTAGGCACCCCTCTCTGGATGGCCCCTGAACAAGCCTCTGCCAGTGAACGGATCACCCCTGCAACTGATGTCTGGGCACTAGGGCTCATTGTCTTTTATGCGCTCACTGGAAAGCGATATTGGATTGAGGCAAACAAACCTAATTCAACCCTTCCGATGCTTCTGCGTGAACTCGTTATAAAGCCGCTTGAACTTGCTACAGTGCGTGCTCAAGAGCTTGGTTGCACCCAACTTCCCCCTGCTCATTTCGATGAATGGTTTAGTCAATGTGTCGCACGTAATCCAGCCGAGCGTTTCCCAAATGCACGAGAAGCTTATATGGCGCTAGCTCCCATTATCGGTGATCGGAGTGGCGTTACCTTCAGTGATCCCCCCACCGAAATCATGAAAAACGATCAATATGATATCCCTCAGGTCATTACTGCTTCAAGAAATCGCACTCTTCACTTGATGGATCCCCTCTCCTCTTCTGATACAGAATTGATCCCCTCCTTTGCTTCCTCCCCTCATTCTGACATTCGCCCTAATCATCCCTCTCTAAGCAATACGACCCATTCTTTTTCCCATTCTCTTTCCCAGCTCCCCCCTGCTGCTAAAAAAACGGAAGTTGGCAAGACTGTTTATCCTTCTCCCTCCTCTACCCCTGTTTCACACCGCTCGCAAAAGTTTTCATCCACACTTGCCCCCTCTTCGCGTCGTCTTTCCCCAGGGAGAACGCTGGGGCTCTCGCTTGGCTCCGCCATCTTGCTCTTGGGCATAGGGTGGTTTTTCTTGTTCAAAAAAGAGGCAGGTCCTCTTTCCACGACTTCTCCTCCTATCCTCACCCCATCTGTTTTAAACGAAGAAAAGAACAAAGAAAAAGCACATCTCCGCTACCTGGCTGACGAAGAAACTACAGCGCATCTTTTCGAAGGAACCACTTTTCTGATGGGTTCTTCTAAATGGGATCCGCTTGAAGCACCTCCCCACCATGTCACACTTCAAGCTTTTCTCCTGGATATTTCACCTGTTTCAGTCCGTAACTACAATCGATGTGTGGCTGCAGGAGCTTGTTCCCCCGCAGGCCAACAAAAACTGTGCAACGCATCGACTGAAAATCATGAGAATCATCCAGTCAACTGCGTTACCTGGACACAAGCACAAACCTACTGTGAGTGGATAGGGCGCCGCCTCCCCATAGAAGAAGAATGGGAATACGCAGCCGCTGGACCGAACCAAGCCACCCTTCCTTGGAGAACTTCCGAAATTAAGGGGCACGTTTGTTCATTCATGTGTGCTCCTGATATCCCTACCTGCCCCTTAGGTGCCCATCCTTCCGGGAAAACACCTGAAGGAATTGAAGACATGCTCGGCAACGTATTGCAATGGACAGCCTCTACCTTCTGCCCTTACGATATGCTCAACTGCAATAGCTCCTTACGAACCATACGGGGCACAGGCGGTTGTCCTTCTGATCCCAATGGGTGGCGCAATACCATTCGAAGGGGGAAAGCACCTGAACACAATGACTACACCACTGGCTTTCGCTGTGCAAAAACCTTTTAATCTCAAAAGGAGACTACTTGCTCAAGGCTTGAGTTTTGCTAAACAAGAAAGCCTTTCTTTTCTCGATTTCCATAAGCACACAGTCACCGATTGTTGTAATGGGTTGCATATGAATCTGACGTTCCTCACTAAACTTGAAAAGCGACTAGCAAAATATGCGATCCCCCACCTGACTTATCTCATTGTGGGTGGCATGGCCGTGGCCTTTTTGTTGATTGCTGCGAAACCTTCCTTCGGGGAGATGTTAACGCTCAATCTCCATGAAGTAGCACGGGGACAGATCTGGCGACTATTTACTTATCTCTTCATCCCCCCTTCTGACTCCCACTTTTTCATTCTTTTTGTCCTGTACTGGACTTGGTGGGTAGGAATGAGCTTGGAAAATGAATGGGGAGCTTGCCGATTCAATTGTTTTTATGCCTTGGGAATGATCGGAACCACGATCGCTGCTGCTCTGACAGGAGGGGCAGAAGGGAACTTCTGGATCAACATTTCTCTTTTTCTCGCCTTCACAACTCTCTTCCCCAATTATCAAGTCTTGCTGTTTTTTTTCATTCCTATCTCTGTCAAATGGCTCGGACTAATGACAGGAGCATTTCTTTTTCTCTCTTTTTTAAGGGGAGATTGGGCCACCAAGGGGGCCATCCTCGCAGCATTATCAGATTACTTGCTATTTTTCGCCGCTTACTGGTGGAAGTATGCAAAAGAATGGCACCATCAGTCACGCACTTCAACGCGAACCGTCTCATTCACTCCTCCTCCCCCGGCGACGGACCCAATGGAGATGCGCACCTGCACTCTCTGCGGGGCATGCCAGCGGGACGGAGCAGACATCCGCGTGTGCACCTGTACAAAATGTGGCAAACCGACCCTGTTCTGTCTTGAGCACGCTCGCAACCACTAGCCCCGATTGACAAGCCGTTCATTGCATTCTTTACGTGTGTCGACGGAAGTAAGCGAGAGCCTTTTGTCATCGTTCCACAGACGGTCGCTGGTCCTAAGAAAAATCACCTGCCCGCTTAAATGCTAGACAGGCATGAGTTCTTGCAACAGTTGGCATGCTTTTTCAATCAGTTTCTGGGTTGTAAAGGAATCACCAAATAATGCCTATAAGTAAATACCCCGATTCAACCAATGATTTTGCTTTTCGAAAAATCTTCGGCACCGAGCAGCATAAAAACATCCTTAATCTGTTTCTTGAACGACATTCTCGAATTAAAGGGGAATAAAAGAATTCACCAATCCTCCTTCCTCCCTACGATTCAAGACGCCGTCATCATATCGTAAAACAGACCATTGTCATGTGCTTTGCCTTGATGACAAAGGGCGGCAATACCGTTGAAATTCAGGTAGCTTATATCCGAGGATTCGAAAAAAGAGCTCAATACTACGCAACTAAAGCTTACATCTCTCAAATGAAGAAAGGAGATATTTATCAGAATCTAAAAGAAATTATTTTTTTAGCTATCATCAATTTTGTGATGTTCAAAGAGAGCCCTGATTACAAATCAGACCATGTCATTTTAGACAGAAAATTCTATGAAATCATCTCAAGGATTTCTCGTTTTGTTTTATAGAGCTCCCTAAAATCAACAAAACTATCAATTCACTGGAAACAATCGTAGAAAATGGGTTTACTTTCTTAAGCACGCTTATGAAGACTCTGAGCAAGATCTAGACAAATTAGCAAGAAACGATACAGTTATCAAAGAGGCGGATGAGCCTCTCAACCAACACGTCTGGACAGACCAAGAGCGTTTTCTATAAGAACGAGAAGAAAAAAGCATCCGTGATGCAATGGCTATCACGGCCTATCAACGAGATGTTCTGGATGCTCATTACGAAGCGATGAAACAACATCGAACATTCATGGTACACCAACAGGAGTTAGCAACACGTCAACAAGAGTTGAGCAAACGTCACGAAGAACCGGCAGTATCAAGACAGAAGCTGGCAGAGTTACAATAAAAAGTCATGAGGTCACAGCAGGGATTGATAGTTTTACAACGAGAATTAACGAGAATTAATGAAGAAGCTACAAAAAATAGAGCTATCGGAAAATCCGAAAGACTAAAGACAAACAACTGAAAGAGTATCCTATGAACCCAGGGAGACCATGGGATGCAAGACTACAGAACCGTGAGCTTCTCTCGTGTCGCGATTCCTATACGTAAGCAAAAGTTTGGAAAGGGAATGAGGTCATGACAGAACTTTCTCAAAGCCAGTAAAACTTCTTCGATTTTAAGGCCAGTAACGTCAAGGAAAGCGTTCGTGGAAAAGCCATGTCACTTCCGCGGAACGGAGCCACGTGCGCTGTCTGCGTGCAAAGATCCGAGTGGCTCTGACAATAGAAAGCTCCAGTTCTTCTCCGTTCAACTCTCCTTTCAAGTAAGAACAGATCTGTTTGTATCCAACCGATCTCATGGGTCTAGTCAATTCATACCCATTTTGCAAAAGCATCCTGACTTCGTCAATCCAACCTTCAGCTAGCCACTGATGCACTCTCGCTTGAATCCGAACTGTCAATTCTTCAAGAGAGAGGGAATAGGCCAGCAACCGAAACGAATAGCGTTGCTTTTGAAAACCGTGACCAGAATGAAATAAACTCAGGGGCCTTCCAGTCAGCATATACACTTCAAGCGCTCGACTCACACGCATCACATCATGGGGATGCAATCGAGCTGCCATCAACGGGTCGACTTCGGACAGGCGCTGATGCAAAGCTGCTCGCCCTTCTGCTTCCACCAGTTCCTCAAGAGCAGCGCGCACCTGAAGATCTGCTGGAGGAGATTCTGCCAAACCGTAGAGAAGTGCCTTAACCCATAGAAAAGTTCCCCCACACAAAATCGGGTATCGACCGCGCAATCGAATTTCTTCTATAGCGGCTGATGCACGAGATGCAAAAAGAGCGACATCCCAGGGATCATGCGGGGATAAGAAATCCACCAGATGATGCGGAATCCTGGTCCTGTCATCCCGCGTTGGCTTTCCCGATCCTTTGTCGAACTCGCGATAGACCTGAACACTGTCTGCACCCACAATTTCTCCATTCACTTGCTCAGCAAGCTCCATAGCAAAAGCTGTTTTTCCGCTTGCTGTAGGCCCTACAATGGCAAGGAGATCTTCCGGATGCTCCTCCACACAACGCCTGGCTGTATCTACCGTCCAACGCTCCATATTCAATCGGGAGGCATCCTTAGCTTATTTTTAGCTTCTCCCCACGCGACGTTCTAGCTCCTCAAAAGAGAGTCGAGTGAGGACGGGACGTCCGTGAGGACAATAGGCCGCAAAATCGACGCGATCAAGACCCTTGAGAAGTGCAGCAACCTCATCTGGAGAAAGAGAATCCCCTGCTCGTACCGAACCATGACATGCCAGTGTAGCGAGAATACGATCGACGATCTCCGTAAAAGGACGCTTCGCATGATGCCCCAACTCTGCAAGCAGATCGCGCACGATTCTTTCTGCCGAAATATGTTGCAAAAGGGAAGGGACTGCATGGATAGCAACCGCCTCACCACCTACTTGACGGAGCTCTATTCCTAATCCCTCAATCTCTTTTTCTTGCTCTTCAAGACATGCAATCTCTGGGGGGGCAAGCGCGATCACTTCAGGGATCAGAAGGCATTGCATGGGAACATCCCGAGCGAGATACGCTTGCCGCAAACGATCGAAAGTCACCCGTTCTGCAGCCGCATGCTGATCGAGGATGTAGAGCGCATCCTCCCCCTCACAAAGGAGGAAAGTCGCTTTTAGCTGAGCTAAAAATTTAAGTTTCCTGTACACAACAGGTCGATTTCCTGAATAGGAAGAGGACGGGAAAGGAACGATAGCGTCGGAGAGAGGTAAGGGGAGTGAGGAGGAAGGCATGGCAGTTTCATGAAACTGAGTCAAATAGGGGACTAACTCCTGTTTCTTCTGAGGTACACCCCCTAGGGACGAAGAGGCTGCCCCACTATCTTGCTCGCGCTGAAGCCCTCCAGAAGTGGTATGTAATGACCATTCTTGAGAGCTACTGGACGGCTCCGAAGAAGGGCCACCATGGGAAAAAAGAGAATTGGGGGACGACCACAGAAATGTCTTGGTCAATCCAAGTTGCAGTTCTTTGACAATGATTGTAAAAATGCCGCGGGGATCCGCAAATCGAACTTCCGCCTTCTGAGGATGGACATTAACATCAACCAGTTCATGGGGGACGTCTAAGAAGAAAGCGCCTACCGGATACCGCCCCACCTCTAAAGTAGGACCATATGCCTGACAGATAGCACGAGCGAGTTGGCGATCTCGAATCGGGCGACGGTTGACAAAAAGATAGAGGCCGGAAGCTCCCACTCTCGTCCTGTCAGGTTTTGAAAGATAAGCCTCGATTCCGATCGAAGCGCGTACCCTTTTACAAAATTCCGAAGGGTCTTGCCCCAATACCTGCTGCACTCGTTGTCCTACGGACGGAGTACGCAGGTACTCTCGCGTTTTTCTCCCTTCTCGATAAAGCACAAATGTGATCTCTGGACGAGCGAGTGCAGCCAGCATCATACTTTCAGTGATGTAACTCCCTTCCGTATTTTTCGATTTCAAAAACTTAAGCCGCGCAGGTACCCGCGAAAAAAGTTCCCGCACTTCTACAGTCGTCCCCACAGGAGCTCCACAAGGGCGAACAGAAGGCTTCTCCCCTCCTTCTAGTCTGAGTTCGACCCCTGCAGCAGCCTCTTGCGTACGAGTAATTAATGTCATGGAAGCGACGGAGCTAATGCTCGGAAGGGCCTCCCCACGAAACCCCAACGTCGTCAGGCAGTCCAGATCGTGGAAGCTCTGGATTTTACTTGTCGCATGCCGTTCAACCGCAAGGAGAGCATCCTCAGGAGTCATTCCTTCCCCGTCATCGCGGACGGTAATTTTACTGAGTCCTCCTTGTTCTATCCGTACCTCAATGCGACTAGCCCCTGAATCGATCGCATTTTCCACGAGTTCTTTGACGACACTCGAAGGACGCTCAACCACCTCTCCAGCTGCTATCTGGCTTGCGATGTCAGGAGAAAGTCGATGGATTTTCCTCATCCTTCCATTAGAGAGACCTATTGAGCCACCTCTACTCCTTCAATAAATTGTTTCACGCGCAACCTCGTCAGCGCAACAACCACAAACAGAGCCATCGCACACCGAACGCTAAGATAGATCACAGGGACTGTATGAATCATTTTTGCATAATCGAACGGAAGGGGTTGCTCCTTTTCTTCCCTTGAAAGGGCCTGTGATAATGTGACAGAAGCTCTTGCCATAAGATAATCATTTTCAGCCCTGCGCACATCTGGAGTGAGAACATAAGTCAACACAATTAAAGCCGTCTGGACCAAGACGAGTTGAACCAGAAAAGGGCGCGCCATTTTGACGGACCGGAATGTACGCCCTGTAAAGAAAACCGTGACCACTCCCAAAAGAAGAGAGGCCACCCCCAACGGAAATAATCGCCCACGGGCTGCATCGCGCACTTGAAGCATGTTCAGCGCAGAGTCACGGACCAAGGCCTGCTTCCCCTCCTCCACAATTGCATTAGGAATCAGAAGGTTGGGATCGAATGCATCATTCTTAAAATAAACGATCGTACCGCACCCCTCTGCAATACCACCAACACCAAAAATCCATGTTGTGATTAACGCAACCAAGAGATACCACGGTCGTTTAGGGAAAAAAAGGACGGGCAAGCTAGATACCATTATAGACAAATAAGGACATAGCATAACTCTGAGGATCTTGTTCTGAAGAGTCGAGATTATTTTTTTACCTCATCTTTTTTTTGGGGGCTAGCTCCTCGCACATTCACACGAGGGGCTCCATCTCTTAAACCTAATTCCCGCTCACGCGCGTGCAAACAACATTCGCTGCCTCGAGGGAATTGACTACAAGCATCAGGCCTGAAAGGATAGATTGCACAGCGACGATCCGCACCGAGATGGAAGCATGTTTTAGACGGAGTTAATCTCAAGATAAGTTTACCATCGGATCGTTTGGTATAAGGTGGCTTGCTCAATTCTAGGCGACCCGCTTGACGGAAGCGAAGAACATCCTCAGGACCTAATTCGACACGGTTATCCTTACAACACGCGCCACATTGCAAGCAATTGAGAGACAATCGGTGAACTGCTCTGCGATAAATAGAATCGCGATGGATCCGATCCTGAACAATGTCATAGCAATCACGTGGTACCAGAGCAAAAGCCAACCCTCTTAAAATCCCTGCACGCATCAAACGATAGCGCGATTTCCCCAGATCGAGGAGTGACCAAAGACCCAAATCCATCCCATCCCCTCTTCGAGGCGGGGAGATGATAAGGTAAGTGCGCGATGCAGTCTCCCTGAAAATCACATGACCCCCTGCACGGACATGGGCTGCTGCCTGAAGCCGCTGATTGCTATTGAACTCACGAACTACAGGCCTTACTACCGTATACCCGTCCATTTTCCCCGCAAGTGCCTCCTTTCATTCATCCAACATTACGATAACTTCCATTGATGAAGGAAAAAAGAAATAATATGCAGAAGGTAAGCTTAATGTAGAATGTAGATGCTCAAAAAGGAACATTTCAAGGATTTACTATGCGTGCCATCATGATTACAAAATTCGGAGGACCGGAGGTGCTCGAGCTCAAGGAAATACCGACCCCTATCCCAAGTCCAGAGGAGATTCGGGTTCGGGTCCGCGCAATTGGAATCAATCGAGCCGATCTCGCTCAACGAGAAGGCCTTTATCCAGCTCCTGCAGGAGTCCACCCGATGATCCCTGGTCTTGAGTTCTCGGGGGAAGTGGAAGCACTCGGAGAACAAGTAACTTCCTTTCAACAGGGAGAGCGCGTGTTAGGACTTATGCCAGGTGGAGCCTATGCGGAGTACATTTGCATTCACGCAAGCCTGGTTGCACGCATTCCCCCTTCCTTGGATTGGGCCGAAGCAGCCGCAATTCCAGAAGCCTTCGTCACTGCCTACGATGCCATGATTCTCCAAGCAGGCGTATCCAAAGGCGAAATAGTCTTGATCCATGCGGCAGGGAGCGGTGTAGGAACTGCAGCCATCCAACTTGCAAAGCAGGTAGAGGCCTACTGCATAGGGACAAGTCGTTCTGTCTCCAAACTCGAACAGGCTTACCTACTCGGAATGGACTTCGGAATTCTTGTCAAAAATACTCAATTCGCGCAAGAAGTGATAGCTCATACCACTAAGGGGACAGATGTGATTCTTGAACTGGTAGGGGGCAACTACCTTCCTGAAGACATTCGCTGCATTGCCCCTCGAGGAAGGATCCTGTTGATCGGCCTCCTCGGAGGGAGACAGAGCACCATCGATCTCGGAGTATGCCTCAGCAAACGGATTCACATAAAAGGGACAGTCTTGCGATCGCGTTCGTTTCAAGAAAGAAGAGAGCTAGCCCAACACCTGCAAGAGCGAATCCTTCCTCTTTTCGAGGATAAAAAAATATCCCCCGTCCTTGAACAGACTTTCCCTTTTGAGCAAGCAGCTCACGCACAAGAAGTGATGAGAAATGGTCTTCATCTAGGCAAACTGGTCCTCACTCTTTCCATATCGCTTCTACTTTTCCTCACGCATCCTGTTCTAGATGCACAAGCCATAGAGGTAATTTCTTCTCACGCTTCCCCTTCTTCTAACTCCGCTTTCCCTATCCTGTCACCTCTATCACCAGCTGAGAAAGAAATTCTTGAATTTTCCCAGGAGCCCTTCTACACTATCCCTTCCTTTCGGAAACCACAACAGATATGTTCCTTGAACTATCCGGTATGTATCCACAGTGATGCTGAAGTCACCCCTACCCACCTGCTCTCCGTCCTAGATTCCATAGAGAATGCGTGGTCAACGGCAACCGGTCCTCTCGGCCTTCCTCCACCCGACATCGACTGGAGAACAGATGCCTATCCGATCTACTTGGTCAACCAACTAGAGACAGGGGCAGAGACCTCCATCCACCTTCGGACGGACTTTGGAGGAATCGATCGAAGTAGTGCTTTTACAGTGCTGGACAAGCACGTTCAACCAGACTGCACAATGGACTGGCTCCTAGCAAGAGAACTGGCAAGAGCCATTCTATGGCGCCTATCCCCTAGTACGGATAGCGCAACCGCCCGTTCGCAAAGCTCCTTCTGGTCCTGGCTCATGACCTTCTGCCCCATGCCCGAAGAGGATATCGCAGGGTTTCAAAGCTGTCCGGAACATGCGCTAGCCGATCCGTGGGATGAGTCGGAGTTGTCTAAGAGGGTCTCCTTCAGCCGAGGCGCAGCCCTTTTCTACAGATGGCTGGATACCCACTTCGGAAGCGGCCTAGGCACAATGATTCAAGCCCTATGGACTCTTTCTGCAACCCACACTCCCCCTCAACAAGGGTGGTGGGACTCCAATCCCAACACGTTTGATGTTCTGCGCGCCACCTTCAAAAATCGTCTCAGCCAACAGGCTTCTTTTGATGATATTTTGCTCCAATTCGCCATCGCTCGCCCTTTTTTAGGTGCTGCTTCGGATCCATTTAATCTTCCAGAAATGGGTTCATTAGGAGAAGTAGCCCACATCCAACCTGCTTGGGATATCTCCTGGCCTGAAAGGCCCCGACGGCTTGCCTCCCCCAGAGGCATATCCCCAACAGGAGCAGCCTATATCAGAGTGGATACCCACACGTCCCCTCCAGGAGCAAGCCTCCGCATTGAACTTGAATGGGAGTCCTACGCACGCATGAAATGGGCTATCGTAAAAAGCAATTCGGATGGATCTAGCCAATCTCAACTCTTGATCCCTTCTTATGAGAACGCTACAGAAGCACAAACCACTGTTTCCGATCTCGGCGGGACCGCCGTCCTCTGGATCATCGGTCTAGCGCTTGGAGAACCCCATACCCTCTTCCACCCAGAAACAAGCCATTTAGAACCCCATGGCTGGATGCTCACTCTGGCCTCTTACCCATGAGCTATTCACCTTTGCCCTCCTTGTACAAAGAAGAGGAAAAAAAACAGAGTTCCTTATCCAACGAGCCTCATGCGCATGTTCCAACACATGATCCTGAACTGCAGGAACCGTATGGATCATCCAGAAACCCATCAAAGGGATACAAGTAGCAACCACAATCGCGACCAGAGAAGAAAACCTAGGCAACAACAGCAATGATCTGGAAAATAACCATGCAAGTCCTACATACATTGAGCCGTCGATGAGAACCTCCTTCCAGACCAAAATGGAAGCGAATTCTACCGCTTTCCCTCCGGACAGGAGCCATCGATAGGGGGATATATAAAAAGAGAGAAGAAAAGGCCCCGCTAAACAGCACATGCTCAAAAGAGCCTGCCAGAGCGGGCTTGAAAGCCTGGATAGAGTTCCCATCAGTCGCATCGAAAACCCTGCAGACAAAGTCATTAAAAATCCACCCACGCCTACAAAAGCAAGCGCAGCGAGTCCTGCATGATGGGTATCAACTCGCAACCACATCCCAAGAACGCTGTGAGATAGAAGAACCAACTCGCAGAAAAAAAGAAAGCTGACTCCTTTGACAGCGTTCTGTTGCATCAGAAATCCCCTCAATCCCATGCGAACCTGACGAAAAAAAGCGATCATCAAGACCATTGGAATCCATTTCACCGCAGTGAGTGCGAGAAGCACCACCCCCAGAGAAGGAGGTTCCGAGGCACTACGAGCCCACCGCACTGCTGCAGGAAGAGAAGCACCAACACTCGCACACACACTGATCCAGACCAAGAAACCCACACGATGGGAAAAAGGCACTTGGTTCCTGTGATGGCTTTCATTCATCTTCTTCTCCATATGATATTGGCAAGTAAGCGATCAGCCTTTCATGAAAAGATTAAAAATACTTCTGCTTGTGTTGCCGATCTATCGAAAATGCGTACTACATCTGCCGATTGTCTCCAGAGAAAAATGACTGTAGTGAATAAAATGAGAAAGCATGACAGAAGAGACCGTGTTCTATTAACTACCCTCAGGATATTTGCCTTCCCTATCAACTTCCCTTAAACTTTTTCAAGAGGTTGAAAAGCTCCCCAGATACAATTTCTAGAAAATCCCCCATTTTTATATTGGTCCTTTGCTGATAAGACGATTCCACCATCGGCGATTGGGCGTGGGATTCCTCCTCCGCTAGATGAAATCAAGTTGGGCTCAACCTCCAACCAGAACCCCAGACCAGCAAGAGAAATCACCTACCCATCATGTTCGGTGAGAAGTGCGCATCCTCCCCAAAGCGCTTCTAGCATACAACAGGACAGAGACTTGCTCTCAGCCACCCCTCCCCTGACAGCCAGCGAATTGCTGTTAACCGCCTCAGGGCTCTTCTTAACTCAGCACAGTGGGGAAGGAAAAGCTCAACAGATCTTTTTGCGCGGATTCGATGCGGAACATGGACAAGATCTAGAGCTGCGGGTAGGAGGGGCACCTGTCAATGAGGTTTCCAATATCCACGGGCAAGGGTATACTGACTCTCTTATTCGCGATGCCTGAAGTTGTCCAAGAGCTATCGATGATACCAGGTCCTTACGAGGTTCAACAAGGGGACTTTGCCATCGCAGGAACTACACGCATGCGTTTAGGGTATGACGTCCCTAGAGTCACATTCAAGATGACTGCTGGGTCTTTGAACACTCAACGGTATTTCCTCGCTTATCACCCTCTTGGAGCAATTGAAAATTTTGTCTCTGCTGAAGCTCAATCTACTCAAGGGTTTGATCCGGCACAAGCTGCGCGACGGTTTTCCCTGATCGCCCAACAGAAGGAGACTCTTGCTGGAACCTGGCAAGTGCGCCTGCTCACTTCATTTTACAAGGCTCATTTTAATTCAGCAGGGGTGCTGCGTCTCCAGGATATCGAAGAGAACAAGAGCAGCAGATGGGGACTCACGATCCTCACCAGGGGGGGAGATTCAGGGTGTACACAGGTCGTTCTCGAACTTCAGAGCGTGCGCGACCAGACATAGTGTTCGTTTGCTCCGTACTTGATGCGGAGAGATCTCCAATTGCGTCAAAACTTTACTGGTTTCTTGGAGAATCCACAAGGGAGGGACAACACACAACAGCTCAAAGACAGTTGGACAGCAGGATTGAGATCCAGCTACAAGCAAAAACTCTTCTGGCTTTCCTCTCAAGATAACCTTAATGTGTGAGTTGCAGCAAGGCAAGACTGGATTACTCAGTCATAGGGGCGGGTGAGAATGCAGGATCAAGCATTGACCATAATGCTTGTCGACGCGAGCATCCGGGTAACTGACATCGCAGGTTTTTTTGATCTCTCCCTTTCTCCCGTTTGAAACATTATGTTGCGAGGAGGAGTACGTCTAGATGGACTTTCCTACTCCACACGAGATGGAAGCGGACATGGGACAGAGCGTGGGACAAGCAGACTCCATATTGGGAAGAAAGCCATTTTCGATTGGAATTTTGTCCAGTACCTGCATGCTATTCTAAGTTATGGGGAAGGGTTTCGCTCTCCCCAAGCGCGCAGTCTTACCGATGGAGAAACAGCCCCTTTTACAAAAGTGAATTCTTACGAAATAGGACTTGGATTCCTGGGAAAAAAGTGCTTCCAAGCTAGATTACACTTTTCCGAACACAACTCAGCGAAGACATCGTCTTCGATCATACAACAGGGTACAATGAACGTATCCCCTCGACCGACTGTCATGGTGTCAGTTTTGACATCACAGCACGTCCTATCCAAGGATTCGTATCGATGGTCAGCACAATACTGACACACTCTGTATTTACAGTCAGCAACAAACGCTACCGAGCTTGATTTCTTCTCCCCTATGTTCCACAAGTAGTAGTGCGATCGGAAATTGCCTACCAACGTCGCCTTTTGCAGATGATCGGCCGTCCTCTGGAAGGACACATTGGAACCAGCCTATCCCTTTTGGATAGGCGTGCTCTGCCATTTGGAGAATTTGGCCACCCCATTCAACTGAGCGATGCGGGGATAGGACTCTCGCTTTTCCTCCTTGAACTTCAACTCGATATTTATAACATAGTCAATTCAAGCTGGTACGATGGTGAATTCTGCCATGCTTCTAATTTTTCTCAGGGGCAAGCAACTGACCTCATTCCTGCACGCCATGTGACAGTAGGTACACCCCGCACTCTTTGTATTTCTTTTTCTGTTCATTTATGACAGCTTGTGCTATCAGTTTTTTATTTGTATCCGATTCATGACCTCGTTTCACTATACGTGTTTCACCAAGTCAATGGACAATTCTGAAGGGAGTGCATCACCTAGCTCCAGCAAATCCACACCCACATCCCTAAAAAAACATCTGATCTCATTAAAGGCTGGATGCGAGGATTCATCTGCGTTCTTGGAATCTCTCACTCTCAATCGCTAGATGCAGACACCACAGGGCAGAAGCGTCTTACCCTGAAGACAATGATTACAGGCGGAGAAGAGGTAAAGTCTGGATTCTCAACCCCTCTCAATTGGTCTATCCGGCTCTCCCATCTGGTCATTTCCAGAGTTGCACTGTACTACTTCAGCGGATCCCCCCTGGCTTTCTCCCCCCCTCATCAGGAACACTCTTTTCTAGCCTGGGCATCATCCATGCTATCGGTTAAGGCTGCCCACGCACATCCAGGCCACTATCTTCCAGGAGATACACTGGGTCTTAACCCCGTATTCCGCAGATCTAGTTTCCTCTTCAACCATCCAGCTTCCTGACAGCGCAGGGGTCACAGGCCGTTATCGATCTGGACAGTTCTCGTTTTTTCATCCCCCGCAAGGTCTTCAAACCGATCCCTTGCAAAAACATTTGATCGGGATCGGTGGAACAGCAGAAAAAAAAGCAAATCATTGCTTTCTCTGCCTCTATCGACCCCTCTGCATGGAATCAAGCGCAGGGGGACTTTCTGATAAAAGGCTGTCGTTTTGCAGAGACAGAAGTCCAATAGAAAGGGATCATTGCTGCGACGGTTCGACCCAGTGTGTGGTTTGGGCGAGGGGATCTTGGAGTGATCGAACCACCTCCTCAAGAAGGAGAAGTTGTCCACTTAAAAGGGTCTTCCTTTAATTAATGCATGCACTCGTTCGCAGCATAACGGCTAGTGCCGGCTATGAATTCTCATATATTCCTTTTCGCCAACAATAACAAACGAACAAAAAAGGAACATGGATGAAGATGAACTCTCGCAGGCAATGGATTTTACCCAGTTTTTTTGCGTTAGCAACAGGAAACTGTGGTGACTCCTCCAAAAAAGAAGGTGAAATCGACCTCTCCGCCTGGGGGGAAGACCTCACCGAGCAAGGGATTCCAGCCCCTGAAGTAGAAGACGGTTGGAACATTACTTTCACCAAATTTTTGGCCTCTCTCCAGGTTTTCAATCCAAAACGCAAAAGGGGATATAGGTGCTAAAATGACCAAACAGCAGGTGATCGATCTCACCAAAAAGGGCCTACCTCTATTGCTCATATTAAAGCTACTCCAGGGAGATAGGACCAAGTAAGTTTTCCTGTCGGACCTGCAACTTCTACTACAAAATTAATAGGCACCATCCAGAATGATCTGGACAACATGATCAAACAAGGGGCAAGCCTTTATGTGGAAGGAAAAGCTACAAAACCAGAGGAAATAGACAAAACATTTCACTGGCATTTTAATACCAAGACACGATACTACGGTTGTAAAACAAATGTAGGGGGTCAGAAAGTGGCAGGGCTCACCGTCCAGGAAGGGGAGGCTTCAAAAGTTTGAGCTTACACTTCACGCAGATCATCTCTTTACACAAGCCCAGATGAATCGGTCAAGCTTTCCTTTGGGCTCTTCGATGCAGTCGCAAACTCGTACGGTGAGATTCTGTTAGAAGAGGCGCTCAAGCAGGTTAATCTCGAGAATTTACAAGGGTATGACACAGAGTCAAACAACGAGATCGATACGTTGTACGAGTGCATTCGTTTCTCCTCAGGAACAATCGGTCATTTCCAGGGGGCAGGAGAATGTCTTTGGGAGATAAAACAGCCTGACTTCCATAAATCAGGAGGGCTTCTCCTCCCTCAAGGGCTAAAAATGTCTCGAGAAGGCTGCTTCTTTTTCGATGCAGGGGTGGCCTTTTTAGCTTTTTTAGGCTTTTCTGGATGCTGCTTAGCAGAGCGGTGATGCTCTCTGCGATGCCGTAGCTTCCGTTCACGGCTATGGGAATGGTGCCGTTTCTCATTCGACTTCTTTTTCGGAATTAACTCTTCGAGGGGAACAGACTCAGCACTTTTCTCCTCTTGCACTGAAGGAACCTGTTCCCCTCCATCGCTCCAAGAAGACGTATCGATTCCCGCATCGTCTGTTCCAGCATCAAGAGCCTTCCCTTGTTGTTCATAAGCCTTCGTAAGCAACTCTTCTTGGCGTTGTTTTTCTATCCCCTCCGCTTTTTCCAGTTGGACATTCAATGCCCCTACCAAAGAAGTGAGCAGTTCTACGGATCTATCGATCTCTTTATGGACTAAATACGGAAGATCGCCACCTTCTTTTGCAAAATCAGCTGTCACGCGAGCTTGTAATTCTTCCCCCTTTTGTTGGGCCTTTTCAACTTGAGACAAAAGCTGTACCACATTGGCACGGAAGGAAGATTCCTGGGATTGCTTGACAACCGAAGCAGCCTGATAAAGAAGGCTTGAAACTGACTCAAAATATTCATCGTATCGAGGATCGCCGGATTTAAAAGGTGTGTTGCGCCGGATGGAGGAGGAGCTCACTCCACAGCTCAAGGCAGCTAAAAGCCCCAAGCAGAAAACCGTCTTCTTGACCCTCGACCTCCAAGAACGCTCTTGTTTCATTCCTTTTCTTCTCCACTATGAGTGATTTGCATGAGAGCACTGAATAGGAGCAGCCATAAGCTCAACCATTTGTTCGCCATCAGAATTCTCACCTGCATTAAGGAACAGAATCATCCCTTTGCCATGCTCGTTGAGCACCGCTTGCCCCTGCCCTGGACTCATCTCCTTGGATGAAACGACAAAAGGCTGACCCAACGCACCCTCCCCGGCATGCCACACGGTAGCCCGAATTTCGTGATGGGCATTGCCCCATTCCGTCCACACGAATAAAAAGTGCCCATGCTCTGTCAGAGAGATCAGAGATGGCGACATCACCTGTCCTCCAGGCCCCCCCTTCGGAACTTCAAATATCTTTATCTGACCAAGCTTTTCCCTGCGTTTCCAGCTAACCCACTGAATAATCCAAGGTGATTTTTCCTCTGGACGGTACGCCCAAGCCACAAGGACAGTATCTCCGCTCGCAGCTAGTGCAGGAGTCCCTATCTGTCCAGCAGGAATAGGAACAGATTCCAACTCGCCTTTTGATTTTCTATCCACATTCAACCACCCAAGCGACAGTTGATATCCTTGACGAAAGACCAATGCCCACTCAGGTCGCGCTTCCCCTGGAGACTGTACACGGATAACGCGCAGCGCTTCCACACTCTTCCCTTTATGGAGAGACCATAGTTTCACAAATTTACGAGAGCCATGAGTAGCCACCGCGAGAAAATGACCAACCACCCCTATATCGAACGGCCCTCGGGGATCCACTGTCCAGCGAGGTTGCAATCCACCTCCTTTTGGTCCGTCCGCCAGGACAGAAATTTGATCTCCTTTAACACCAGCAAGGACATGGCGGATGGGACGAGAATGAGGCTTTCCCATCAATATCTTACCTTTTTCGAGAGAGACAGGGTCCACCAACTGCACTACTGCTTGTTCCGGATGAGCTGCAAAAGCAACCGCAATATCCTGATGAAAGGGTATTGCTTCCACCCCAACCCGATATTCCAGAGAAGGAGCAATTTGCCTGGCAGGTGCTCGAAGGAGACAGAATGGAGCAGAAGAATCCGCCTGAGCAGGAGAAGGACGCGATACCGAACTTGCTAACGCTGTAGGAGTTTCCCCTTCAGAGAAAGGAAGTTCATTCCTTTTTTTTCCTGAGATAACAAATCCCCCGATGCTCACAGCAATTATGAGCAAGAACGTTAAGAGATAAGGATATGTCCTATTTCGCGGAAGACCCGCTATTGCTAGCCCTTCTTCAACAGGAAAAGGACCCCGCTTGATTCCTTGCTCATCCTCCTTACTTGAAACTTCTGAACGCTCTTGCCCCCTCTCCTGCTCCACCATGGCATTTGATTGATCCAGAGAAGGACTAACCTCAAAGGAGACGATAAAGGCCCTCCCTTCCTTCCCTTCCTGAACTAGCTCGTCTTTTTTCTGACCACCTTCTGCAAGATGAGGGAGCAAGGAGGCATTGTCCTTCTTGTCTACCTTCTCGTCTTCGACAGGAGCAGGAAAACATGGAGAGGAAACCGACGTTTTCTGCATGTTTTCTTCCTCCTTAGATTCCCCTGGCAAAGCCTTTGGAGGAAGAACATCAAGCAAATCAGCGACGGTACTAGCCAATTGCCACACCGCTTCATCCGGAGCCTGAACAAGAGACTCCTGTGGAATCGCACCACTTGCAAGAGCCCTTTGCAGCTCTTCGAGAGCGATACTGTATTCTTGACCATCTGTATCAATCCAACGCCATTCTTTGCTCACCCTGCACACCTATCCAATGAGGTCTACCATCTTGATAGAAAGTTACCTTACCACGTTAAAGATCAACTCAATAATCTTTGTAACGCACGATCCCTCGCTTCCATGACGGAGAAGCTGTACCGTCATATAAGCTTGCTGAGCTCTTTTGCTCCACCTTCTTCTAACAACTGGATGCACGCCTTAAGAATAGCTCCCAACGTTTTCACATCCTCCACCAAAACAATCTTTTTTCCTGCAATGCTTCTTGGTTATTGCAATGTAAACCCATCGATCATGTTCATTGAACGACCTTTCCGGTTGAGACTTACTTGGTCAAGCGTGGGATGCAACCGCACTAGCACATAAGAGGCAATTTTTAAAGAAAGTGCCTGCCCCACCGAACGCGCAAGCAAGGTAGCCGGATTAAAACCTCGCGTCACTAATCTTACCGGATCGGAGGGGACAGGAACAATCAGATCTGCACACCGATGAACTTCTGTCACCTCTCGCATCATCAAACGAGCGAGCAGAGAGATTAAATCAGAGCGCCAACCACATTTCATGCTGTAGATCGCCAATGCGAGTACCCCTTCACAGACAAATGGAGCGCCGTAATGAGCATCCTGCTGCACAATCGGCTTCAAACTCCAAGTACAAGGGGGACAAAAAAAAGCCCGGACAGAGAGCAGCGCATCGCATGCCAGCCAAAGAAAGAGACGGCACAAATAGAGCGATCAATCGCTCCCTCCACCTCCCCTTTTCCCAGAGAACAGCAAGGAACGAAGTCCTTTTAAAAATGAATTCAATTGAAATGGTGTAGACATCCTGTTCACCACAATGAATAAACTCAATTAGAGAAGTTGAACGGGATCAATATCCAAAGAGACACGAATCCTCTTGGACAGGTGCTGACGCTCTGCTTCAACAGCTTTCAATACATCCCGCAATAAATCTCTCCGCAAAGAACGGACCATCACGCGAAATCGAAAACGATTCCGCACACGAGCGATCGGGGCAGGCGCTGGCCCCAAAACAGTCACTCCTCCCCCCCTTTGAGCTGCAGCAAGCGCCACTCGAGCCAGTTGGAGCGCTGACGCTTTCGCTTCCTCTTCTTTAACAGCATCAATACGGATCAAAGCTGCCCGCGTGATTGGAGGATAGGCTAGTTCCTGGCGATCAGCGAGTTCCTTCTCCAAAAATCCATCCACATCATACTGCACTGCCCGCACCACCGCAAAGTGACTTGGATTATGGGTCTGAAGCAACACTCGACCCGACATTCCCCTTCTCCCCGCACGACCCGCAACCTGCACAAAGAGCTGAAAAGCACGCTCAGCAGTGCGGAAATCAGGGATAGCGAGCACTGCATCCGCATGGATAATCCCTACCAGTGTCACATGTGGAAGGTCATGTCCCTTCGCCACCATTTGGGTCCCCACGAGAATATCCAAGGTGCGCTCTCGCATGCTGTTCAAAACACGCTCCAAGTTTCGGTTGCTTCCCACGTCACGGTCCAGTCGTCCTATCCGAGCCTGAGGAAATGACCTATGCAAGGTTTCCTCCAACCTCTCTGTTCCAAGCCCTTCCAAGCTCAGAGTGGATTGACCGCATGCAGTGCAGACTTGTTTCATAGGCTTTTGGTGATCGCAATAGTGGCATCTCAAGAGCTCTCCCCCTTTTTTATGCAGCGTAAGAGCCACAGAACACAAGGGGCAGACCATAAGATAACCACAATTTGTACACAGAACACTCGGCGCAAACCCGCGCCGGTTGAGGAAAAGAATCGCCTGCTCTTGCGCTTCCAGCGTCTGTTCAAGAGCGCGATGGAGCGGAAGGCTGAGAAATTTATTACCGCCTGGCCCAGCCTTCATCTTGCGCAAATCCACAACGCTGACCTGCGGCATAGGCTGAAATCCAGCGCGATCAGGGAGGAGAAGTCTGCTGATTTTTCCCTTGCGGACCAAATATTCGGTTTCGACAGAAGGGGTAGCTGTACCGAGAATGCAAACACCCCCTGCGCGATGACACCGCAGCATCGCCATATCCCGCGCGTGATAACGAACCCCTTCCTCCTGTTTAAAAGAAGGATCGTGCTCTTCGTCGACAATGATCAATCCCACCCTCCGCACAGGCGCAAACAGAGCGCTGCGCGCTCCTATCACTACATCGGCCTCCCCCTGATGGAGCTTATGCCACATGCGATACCGCTCCTTCCCTGTGAGTCCGGAATGCAAGACAGCCACTTCTTCTCCAAAACGCCCTTGGAACCGAGCGATTAGTTGAGGTGTCAACGCGATTTCAGGGACTAACACGATCACCCCTCGTCCGGCTTGACGCGCCTCCGCAATAGCGCGGAGATACACCTCTGTTTTGCCCGACCCGGTGACCCCTTGCAGCAAAAACGTATGCTTTTCACGGTTTCGAATCCGCTCTCGAATCGAACTCATCGCAGCCTCTTGGCTCGGCGTCAGGATAGGGGGAGGCTCCCGCGAAAAGGATTGAGAAAGCGGGGTTTTCTCAGCCTCACGCGCCTCAAGGCGGACAAGCCCAAGCGATACCAGCTTTTTAACCACCGCCCTCGTGTTTTTCCATCGAGCTACCAAGTGAGACAGCGGGGCTGCGCCACAAGCGCGGAGATGCGCGAGAATAGCAACGGCTTGCCCTCTCAGATCGGCTTTCACTTCAACCTGAAGAGTCGGCATCACCCATTGGACAGCCCTTCCCCCTTTAAGCTTCCAATTCCCATCGCGTTCACGAAGAGAAACTAAACCCCCAGGAAGAGCAAACCGCATAACCTCTCCAATCGGGGCCATGTAATAAGAAGCGAGCTCTTGCAAGAATGTAACCAAATCCAGTGGAATCGATGCAGGAGATTGCAGAACTGAAAGCAGCGGTTTGATAGTTACCCCCTGAGGGGGCTCCCGATCTTCACAAGCAAGCACGATCCCAACCATCCGACGTTGACGAAACGAACAAAGCACACATGAACCCACCTGCACATTGTCAAGTTCAGGCACAACTTCATACGAAAATAAACGGGATACAGGGAGCGGAAGGGCCACATGAGCGATACGCATGATCAATGATCTCAGTTACAGCTCATGCTAGAATGTTCAAGAGAAGCTTCCATGCGCGCTCCAAAATATTCTTAGAGAAGGAATCTGCAAGTGCTAGTGGAAATGTTCTATCGAGAAATCGCAAGTCTTATGCAAAATAGGTAACAGTGATAGCAACAAAGAAGGTAGAATGTGATAAGATATCATAATCCTACTGTCGGTCTTATCATCGCTTTGATTTCCATTGTTCTCAATGGAGTCTTTGTCGCAGCAGAATTCGCCCTCGTCAAAGTAAGAGCGATTCAGCTACGCTCTCGTATACGTAAAGGGGAACAAAAGGCAATTGCCGCTCAAAGGGTCATCGAGCGGCTTGATCGCTATTTATCTGTTACACAACTCGGCATCACCTTAACAAGCCTAGGGCTCGGGTGGGTTGGCGAGCCCGCCATCACGCGCACGGTGGAAAGAACGGTCGAACTGATCAGCGGCCACGCCCTCAGCCGTTCCGCCTATGTGGGAACGGTGATCGCCGGATTCAGTTTCATCACGTTTGCTCATATCCTGTTTGGGGAGCTCGTTCCCAAACTCATTGCGATCCAGCGCTCTGAACAGACTGCGCTATATGTAGCGATCCCTCTGCGATTTTTGCACGCAATTTTCTTTCCGATCCTATGGATTTTGGAAAAAACCTCACGCATTATCTTAAAAAGAATGGGGATGTCCCCTACAGGTGTCAGTGAAGGGACACTCTCTGAAGAAGAGATTTTAGGGGTGCTCATCGCTAACACCGTTCTGACCCCGGATGGAAAAGACAAAATGGAGCTGCTCGAACGCGTGCTCCACTTTTCTTCGCATACAGCGCGACACGCTTTGGTACCACGGGTTGACATCGCGTTTCTTTCTATCGACGAACCGGGGGCCAAAGCTTTGGAATTCTTCCGAACGCACCAATACTCCCGCTTCATTTTAACCAAAGGGCGTTCCCTCGACGAAGCCGTTGGCTATATGTACGCCAAGGATTTTCTCCTGCATCCGGAAGCTTTAAACTTGTCTAATCTCACAACGCTGCGACGCGATGTTCTTTTTGTGTCTGAAACCCAAAGCCTTGTGGATATCCTACGAGAAATGCAAAGAACCCACACCCCAATCGCCATTGTTGTGGATGAATACGGGGGGACAAGCGGACTGCTGACGATAGAAGATCTCCTTGAGGAGATCGTAGGGCAAATACGGGATGAATTTGATGAAGAGCCGGTCCTCATTCACAAAATACCCAATGAAGAAAACACGTGGGATGTGGATGGGCGTATTTCTTACGAGGAGTTGCGCGCAATTCACTGGAATCACGAATGGATCGAAAGCAGAGAGCAACTCGGCACAGTGATGCTTCAGCGGCTCGGTCGGCTCCCCCGCGTTGGAGATCAGATGGTGTTTCCAGGGGCAACTGCCGAAATTACAGGGATCAGCCGCCGTCGAATTACCCGTGTGCGCATTCGAGTACAACCTGCTTCTCAAGTGAAAGAATGAATCGAAATCTCTCACTTTCTTTCAACGAAGTCACTGCTTCTTCGCTTCGGGAGATTGTCAATCGCATCCAAACCCCTCCAAACGCCCGGATAGCGCTGACAGGAGTCGAGGGAGGAACAGAGGCACTGCTCATCGCCACTGCCGCGCGCACACTGGACCGGCCCCTGGTGATGATCACCCCTGATGCTGAAGCAAGCCAACAGACAGTAGACGACCTCACGTTCTTTCTCTCAAGCGGCAAAAGGAAGGGGCCTAACGGCGAAAACCATCCTATCCTCACACTACCCGCCTATGAATCACCCCCTTATGCCGATGTCAATCCAGATCGTCGGATTATGATGGAACGACTTGCCACCTATTTTTTCCTCCTCCACTCTTTTTCTTGGAAAGTGCTTGTCCTATCGGCTGTGGACCTGGCACGCAAAGGGATCCCTCGTTCTGTTTTTAAGTCCTACTGTGAAGCAATCCGAATCGAAGAAGAAATCCATCCCTCTGCACTCACCGAGCGGCTCAAGGCGAAAGGATACCTGTCCGTCCCACTTGTCGAAGATCCTGGCTGTTTTGTCCTACGCGGCTCTCTGCTAGATATATGGCCCCCTCAATCCCCCTCACCTCTTCGCGTGGAGCTGTATGAAAATCTCGTTCTCTCCATCAAAGAGTTCGATCCGATCGAACAAAAGATCCGGACGCAGCAAGGCGCAGATCAAGAACACCCCCTGCTGTGGCTCCCCCCCGCACGAGAAGCAATTATCGACTGCAAGACCATCCCCTATGCAAAAGAGCAGGTTCGGCAGCTTGCCGACCATATCGATTGGCCGACCACAAAGACGCGAGCCCTTATGGAAGACGTCATCAGCGGACGTCCCTTCTTTGGATCGGACAGTTTCTTGCCCGCCTACTACGAATCGCTGGATCCCCTCTTTGACTATCTCCCCTCCGATTCCCTCTTTTTCCTACAGGATCCGACCTCCGTCTCGGAAGCATTAGAACAAGAGTCAAAACGGGTCGTGGAAAGTATCGACGCCAAAAATGGAACCCCATGTTTCCCCATCAGTGCCTTTTATCAAGAGAGAAAAGAGATTGCCAAACAATTTGATCAGAGGGCAACCGTCCTGATCTACAACCGATCGACAAACCGTTTAGAAAATGGCGATTCTGAAAAACAGACAGATACGCGGGTGCAAGACCAGAGGATTCTATTTAGACCCTGCCAGGCCACCTTTGACATAGGATCAACAAATCAAGAATCCCTCTCAAAATCGATGCGAGAAGCTCGTGCTTCCAAAGAGAAAACTTCCCCCATTTTCCCTCTGGTTCAGCGTATTCTCGAATGGCATGAACAGGGGTTATCCGTTTGCTGTGCAGCGCGCTCTCAAATTCAGGCAGAGCGCATAATCTCTCTCCTGAGTCATCAAGAAGTCACATGCTGCATCCGCACCGAAACTAGAGAATATCTAGCACTGCACCAAAGCAAAGAGAAACAAAAAGTCCAGGTGGCAATAGGCCCTCTCTCCCGCGGATTCATCCTACCCAGTGAGCAAGTGGTCTGGATTACAGAAGAAGAAATCTTTGGCGCCCCAGTTCACGCCTCACAATCTTCTAAAGAAAGAGAAAAAACCGCCCTTTCCCCTTTTCTAGAAGATCTGCGCTCTCTCAAAATCGGAGATTACGTAGTCCATACAGAACACGGAATCGGCCAGTATCAAGGCCTCATTCACAGAGAAGTCGTTGGTATTCTGGTCGATCTTTTGTGTATCGAATATGCAGGAGGAGATAAATTATATCTCCCCGTCTACCGTCTCAACCAAATCCAAAAATGGGGTGGAGGGGGACACGGAGCCCCTCCCCTCGATCGGCTGGGCGGGTCTACGTTTGCTAAAGCCAAAGGAAGGGCCAGGAAGGAAGTCCGTCAGATCGCAGATGAGCTCTTCCGGCTCCACGCAGAACGACAGGCTCGTCCAGGGTATGCCCTTCCACCCCTAGACGATGAAGACAGAGCATTTGAAGCAACATTCCCCTTCGATGAGACCCCTGACCAAGCGAAAGCAATTCGAGAAGTGTACAAGGATTTAGAATCTCCCCAACCGACCGACCGGTTGGTCTGCGGAGATGTTGGCTTTGGGAAAACGGAAGTAGCGATCCGCGCTGCCTTTCGTATGGTCAAAGCCAACAAGCAGGTTGCCCTTCTGTGTCCGACGACAGTGCTGGCTCAACAGCACCTGCGCACGTTTGAGAACCGATTTCGTGACTATCCGTTTACGGTCAAAGCACTCAGCCGCTTTCAGTCCGATAAGGAACAAAATGCAACCATCGCACAACTCAAGGAAGGGAAAATTGATCTGATCATTGGGACCCACCGCCTCCTTTCGAAGGACGTCCACTTCAAAGATCTGGGGTTGCTGATCATCGATGAAGAACAGCGCTTTGGCGTTGTCCACAAAGAGCGGCTCAAGAAATTGAGAGCTCACGTTGACATCCTGACGCTAACCGCTACTCCAATCCCCCGTACTCTCCAGATGGCAGTCAGTGGGCTACGGGAACTCTCCTTGATCACCACCCCCCCCACCGATCGGCGTACTATCCGGACAATCGTGACTCGATTCGAACCTCATGTTCTCAAGGATGCGATCGAACGGGAGATCGCTCGCGGTGGACAAGTATTCTACGTCTACCACCGGGCGGAAGGGCTATATGAAAAGGCCCAACAGCTGCAAGAGCTCCTTCCTCACGCGCGGATCGCAGTATGCCATGGCCAACTCGGACGGAGCCGTAGAACCCCTGCTTCTGAAGCGATCAAACAGGAAGGGACAAAAGAAGGGGGGCTCCTAGAAAAAGTGATGCTCGATTTCATTGAGGGGCGTTACGATATTCTCGTAGCGACCACAATCATAGAAAGCGGCCTCGATATTCCACAGGCCAACACTATGATCATCGATCGGGCAGACCTCTTTGGATTAGCCCAACTTTACCAGCTGCGAGGTCGCGTCGGTCGTTCCAAAGAACGCGCTTACTGCTATTTGATCGTTCCACCTCCTAATGCCATGACGGACGACGCCCGTGCCCGTATCGAAGCCCTAGAACGCTACACAGAACTGGGAAGCGGATTTCAGATCGCCTCTCTCGATCTAGAACTCCGTGGGGCAGGTAGCTTATTGGGAGTAGAACAATCCGGCAACATCGCAAGCGTTGGATTTGACCTGTTCTGCCACATGCTCGAAGAAGCCGTCCTAGAATTAAGGGGAGAAACTCTGGTTGAGGAAGTTGATCCTGAACTTTCCCTCGATCTTCCTGCCCTCCTCCCTGAAGAGTATGTCGGAGATATGGGGATCCGTCTATCCTTTTACAAGCGCTTCGCAGGCGCCCCCGATGAAGCCGCTGTCACCGACATTGCCGAGGAACTAGAACAACGTTTCGGGCCCCTTCCTGAAGAAGCGAAGAATTTGGTTCAGCTGATGATGATCAAAACCCACATGCGCAAAATCAAAGCCTTAGGCTGTGAAGCCAATGCACGAATGGTTACTCTCCACCTCCGGTCAGATACCTCGCTCGACCCCCAGAAAGTGACGGCGCTCATCCGCCGTCACCCTCATCTGTACCGTCTCACCCCCGACATGCGGCTCTCCCGCCGCTTTGAAAACAGTCACGACAGCAATGGGCTCATTAACGCTCAAACCCTCCTCGAAGAACTCAAAGGCTGCCATAAAGACAACCCAACAAATAACTTAATGATTATTTAGCTAGTATAGGGAGGGAGGAAAAACTGATGGATATCTTAACGGGAGAGGAAGGACGGGCGCGCGACAAGCAAAGATACCACAGAGGAAGGGAATTAGCATTATCCAATAATGGCGTCTTTTCATTATCCCCTATCATTGCAGAGATAGATGAAGAGATCAGTGACCAATCATCCGACGTTAGGTCTTCTTCTCCTGCACATCCCCCCATGCTAAGGCTGTTGTCTCCCACAACAAAATAGAATAAATGAATGGCTGTTTTTTCATAGAAACCTTCCCTCTTCATCACATGAACATGAGCACATCAAGCTAAAGAAAGACCCTGTTTTTTAACAGCATGACACATCTCGCGTGTTCTGCAAGAAACTGATGAGATAAATATTTATATAGATGCCGATTCACCCATCAGGTTGGAATAGAGAGTCTCGCAGGTGCTATTGTTCTCAAGCAAGTTGAATTTGATTAACTACTCATTTATGTAGATTATCGACGATTTTGGGGAGAGAAACGTGAGTAAATTTTTATGGATTTGCTTAGGGGGGGGCCGTAGGGACAGAGATGGGTTATCTCCTTTGCCATTGGTTGACGAGATGAGTCAAGTATTCCCCTACGGGACTCTAGCCGTTAACCTGATCGGTTCGTTGCTATTAGCAGCGATCCTGCAAATAGCGACAGCCAACCGCATGTCTTCCACGCTGCGTCTCACCTTGACGACAGGATTAATAAGGTGGTTCTGCACCTACTCCACATTCAACTTTGAAACATCTCGCCTGCTACAGCAAGAGAAAGCAGCATGGCTCGGACTCCTCAACCTCAGCGCAACGCTCGTGGTGGATCTGATTGCTTGTTTTCTAGGGTGGGAAAGCGCTAAGTGGATCGCAAAATTGCTTAACTCCTGAATGCGCTTTTTGTACTTCCTGTCTAGCCTCTGTCTTTCACTTCCGGAGGACGGAGGGCTTGATCATGCCAGGTCAGCAACTCAATGGCACCAGGGCCACGGTTAAAAGAATAATCATGCGGCCCTGGAAATTGATAAAAGGTGTGAGCAATATGATTCGCTGTCCAAGCCTGCGAAAGGGAGTTGACAGGCTCGCGAAAGAAATCTTTCTGACTCGTCACAATCCGAAGCAAAAGAGAAGGAGACTGCCGGCGCGCTCCACTGGCGAGTTTAACCCATTGCTGGATCTCCTGGCTCGAAACAGCAGGCTGCAAAGCACCTACAGCTCCAAAATGACGGGGATGCTTAAGACCAATGCGAAGGGCAACAGCTCCTCCCAAAGAAACCCCATCAATCCCCGTACTGGCGGGAGATGGAATGGTCGGTGTCTCTCGATAAATCCGCGGCAAGAGTACATCCAAGAGAAGTCTAGCATAGTTATCTACATCCACCCACTGTGTAAGATCAAAATTGGGGACATATGGACAAGCCACGATGAGGCCGCCAAACGGCTTCTTATGGAGGTTCGCATTGAGCATATCCAAATAAGGTTTATCGACCCACCCCTCAAAATCAGAACAGGTCAATGGAGGATTGGCAATGCGACAAATAGCACGCCGCAGCGCATAGTCATCTGGCCACCCTCGAATTCCTCGTTTCATCCCCTTGAGCGCTTCGGCTTGACCGTGCAATGCGATCAACACAGGGAGTCTCACGCCAGGAGGGATCCGGTCAGGGAGAATCACCGCCGCTGCCCCTTTCATCTTATTCAGACTCAGCGTCCACTCCAAAAGACGGGTCCCTCCACGAGTCCCCTTCTTTTGCAAAGGAGCAGGAGGAGTCGCAGCATCTCCAGACGGGACTTTTCCTGTTCCCTTATTCCGACCTCCCATGACTCCGAGAAGCACCCCCACAAGAAATGAGCGACGCTCCACTAGATCCATCGTTTCTCACCCGTCCTGACTGCGCTCAAGCAGCTCTGTATCGTTCCAGTCGCTTCATTGAATCCCATGACAGAAGTCCACAGACAAAGACTAGCCCTGTCCCGAACGCTTAGCAGAAGAGGACTTAGCAGACAGGGATGCTTCCTGAAGAGGGGGAGGAGCGGTCGACCCTTCCACTTTCTCAACAGGTCGCACAAGCCCCTCCTTTTCAAGGATTAAGCCTTCCATTTTTTCTAATAGCCCCGGCTGCTGCTCAAGATAAGCTTTCACATTTTCCCTCCCCTGCCCTATCCTCTCCCCCTGGAAAGAAAACCACGCGCCGTTCTTTTCAAGAATATCCCGCTCCACGGATAGATCGATGATTTCCCCGACCCGAGAGATTCCTTGTCCATAAAGAATATCGAATTCCACCTCTCGGAAAGGGGGGGCCACTTTGTTTTTGACCACCTTGACTCGGGTCCGATTCCCCACTACAGCAGGCTCTTTCCTGTCTCCCGCAGATGAAGTTACATGCTCTTTGATCGCTCCGACACGGCGTATGTCCAAACGGACAGAAGCATAAAATTTAAGGGCATTCCCCCCAGTAGTCGTCTCAGGAGAACCAAACATCACTCCTATCTTCATACGGATCTGATTGATGAAGAGGAGAAGACAATTCGACCGAGACACCGTCCCCGTCAATTTGCGGAGCGCTTGAGACATCAACCGCGCATGGACTCCCACATGGGAATCCCCCATTTCCCCTTCTATCTCAGCCCTAGGAACTAACGCCGCGACTGAATCGATTACAATCATATCCACACGCCCAGAGCGGACAAGCCGATCAGCCATCTCGAGCGCCTGCTCTCCATAATCAGGCTGAGCGACAAGCAGCTGAGACGTATTGACTCCTAACTTTCTCGCATAGGTAGGGTCAAGCGCGTGTTCCACATCGATAAAAGCAGCAATCCCATGCGCTTTCTGAACATTTGCAAGCGCGTGCAGCGCAAGGGTCGTTTTTCCGCTCGATTCAGGCCCATAGATCTCGATAATCCTCCCTTTCGGGTACCCTCCAATCCCTAAAGCCAGATCAAGACTAAGGCTACCCGTAGAAATCACCCCTTTATCCGCATGCAGTGGGTGACCTGCCCCAAGCAGCATCAAAGCGCCTTTTCCAAACTCTTTCTCAATACTGACTTTAAGGAGTTCCAGATCCTTTACAAAATTTTTCTCTTCCATAAGGCTAAGTCTCTTTTTCCCTGATGAGGGTCAACTATGGGTGGATTTAATGAAAAAATAATACTCTTGGATGTCCCCTTTCGCACCTTTTCTTCGAAAGGAGCAAAAAGAATAAAACTACGCTCCTAAAAACAATCGCTGGGCAAAATTGGCATCCAGATTCGCTTGTTTGATCCGCTCTGATGCCAGTTCAATGTCGTATTCAATGCGATGAAATTCAAATCGTTTTTCTGTACTATCGTAAATCGTGTAGCTAGCCCGATTATCATAATCTCGAGGTTGTCCCACTGAGCCTACAGAGACAATGTATTTTGCATCTGGCTCGAGTTTAAAAGCAACAGCTGGTAACTCTTCCACGGTCTTGGTAGCGTAGTTTAAAGCGAACACCTTACACAAATGCGAATGCCCCACCAGAGTAATATGGCCTAGCTTGTCCCACAACGGGAAACAAGCCTCCGCTTCTGCAACGGAAAAAATGTACTCAAACTGTTCCAGATCAACCGGAGAACCGTGACACAAAAGCAGCCCATGCTCTTCCACGCTCTCAGAATAGGGGAGAGAACGGAGCCAAGCCAAATTATCCGCCGATAGAATCGAGGCATGCACATCCAGCGCATGGCGCGCTTCTTCATAATAATAGGAATAATCCATCCGACGGGCTACTGCCGCATCGTGGTTTCCCAGAATCGTCGCACGCGCAATCTGCCGAACCAAATTGGCACATTCATTGGGGGATCCCCCATATCCGACGGTATCCCCCAGGCAATAATATACCTCCACTCGTTTATCCCGGTATGCCTGAAGGACCGCGTGAAGTGCCTCCTGATTCGCATGGATATCACTGAATATACCAAAGCGCATGGTCTATTGGCTTTACACCTTTCTGCTTCCTTGGCTAGCATAACTTCTCTTCTTTGCCTCCCCTCCTTTTTGTTAAAAATGTAAAAAATCGATGTCAGACCTCAAACGACCTTCCCTCTCTCCCGATCTATTTGCCCCACCCCATCTTATTGAAGAGCTCGCAGCAGCCTGCAGCCGTTTTGTCCTTGAGAAGTACCAAGTCGCGCTCGATGGAACTTCTGACACGCTCAGCGTCTTGGATCATTACATCGAAATGGCTCGGCCCAACATCCATCAGCGCCCAGAAGCGTTTGAACTTCTCGAAGGAGCGATCGGCGCCTACTTTGGTGAAGTCACACGCACAACCTTTGGAGGGTACTGGTTCGCTATCGGCGACACCTCCGGATGGCGGCTTGATCTGAGCGCCGTTTACTTGACGTTCAATCCGATCGGCGTGGCACGAGAGGCGCTCCTCTGCGAGCACGCAGCAGGATGGCATGCAGATTTCAACATCGAAGAAAAAGAGAAGGCAAAACTGATTGAGCGGCTCGCTTCTCTAGGAGAGATTGAAGAGACGGAATATTACCGATTATCCAACCGCTTTGATGTCCTCCAGATCATCGTAGATGCCCTGCATGCAAACCGCATGGAAGCAGGCCTAGGGCAGACTTTCCTCACCCCCAACGATTATAAAAAATAATGGAAGAGCAGCGCTCCAACTTTTAGGAATTGATCTTCCGATAAAAATTCTCGATAGCTGCGATCCCTTCGGTGAGAGGGGGAGCTCCTGGAAGGTGTTGGGTGTCTAACAACACAGTGTCGCTGTGAGGATAGATCGAATGGAAAATGTTGCAGTTTGAGGGCTCATTGTCAAAAGCGGCAATCACTTCACCAACCCTCGCTACTTTAGACGCTTCCAATCGTTTAAACGCTTCATCCGGCATCCCTGCATCCGGCTTGAGAACGAGTTGTGTGCCCGGAATCCCAATCGGGAATCCCAAATCCCGGAGACTTTGGAAAGAGCCACGCCCCATCAAAGGGAAATCTCGAGCCGTTAAATAGAGACAAGTCGCCCCTGCTTCATAGCAAGCCCGAACAAACGAAACCGCACCCAGAAGAGGGATATCATGGCAGAGATAGCTTTCTGAAAAAAATCGAACCCTCCAAAAGGCCTCGATTTCTGCAACCATATCGGTCTGAAAAATTCCGAGCAATTCAAGCGACTCTGTAAGCAAATAGACGAGCTGTTCGGGGGATACAGAAGCTAAACGGTCAGCCATCGGCAATCCACGCCGTTCCATATGTACTGCAAATTCCTTTAAAATCGCACACGTACGAGGGCGGTTATCCACCAAAGTCCCATCAATATCAAAAATGACAACGGGAGGGGGTGCATCCGGTTTGGAAGTACACCGAGCAAGAACTCGATTCAAAAGAGTCACTTGCTCCTTGAAAGCAAGTCGAGTGTAAGGAACATTACAAATCATTTTATGCTTCTATCTATCATAGAAAAGTGCCTTGTGTCACTCCACAAGCCATATCAGCTTGCTCATTTTCAATGAATGCTTAGAAATAATAAACAAATTGATCCCTTCACCATAACCCAAATCTTCGGTACACCCAATCCAAGACAAGCAAATAGGAACTGAGAAATGCCTGAGGGCCAACCAAATTACTATGAAACATTGGAAGTTGATCGAAGCGCTAATGCTGAGGAGATCAAGACGGCATTTCGAAAATTGGCAGTGAAATATCATCCCGATCGTAATCAAGACGATCCTGAAGCAGGAAACAAGTTTAAAGCAATCAATGAAGCCTACCAGGTGCTTAGCGATCCGAAGCAGCGCGCTCGCTACGATCAAATGGGGAGCACGTGGGACAGGAGCCCTTTTGAAGAACAAAATCCCTTCTCCGACTTTACCAGCGTTTCTCCAGAAGGTATTTTTGACGAGCTCTTCAACTTTTTTGGAGGGCATTCTCGCCCTTCGGGAAACCTTCAAACCCAGATCGAAATCAGCCTGGAAGAAGCTGCTTTTGGATGTGAGAAAAAGGTCTCTTACGAGCGACGTGTCATTTGTCCAGCCTGTCGTGAAAACCGTCAGCACACGCGAGGGAGAACAGCTGTCTGCCCCACATGCCAAGGGAACGGTCAGCTCCTTTCATCTTCGTTTTTTGTGTTCACAGGGAGAATTTGCCCTTCATGTCAAGGGAGTGGCAGGGTCATACCGGCTGTACACTGCAATCAATGCAACAGCACAGGGCTCATCACTATCACCAACACTCTCACGGTCACACTCCCTCCCGGCATCGAAGACGGGACAGCCAACACTGTTACAAGGGCAGGAGATAGGACGCATCCTGATCACCCTCCCGGCAATCTTGAATTACGCATTGCAATCCGTCCGCATCCGATCTTTCAACGCATGGGTCATGATATCGAATGCAAAGCCACCATCGGATTCCCACAGGCTGCACTCGGCACGGAGATCGAAGTCCCCACGCTCGAAGGCGCAAGGAAGTTACGGATCCCAGCAGGCACACAACCGAACACCGTACTCAGAATCAAAGGGAAAGGACTCCCTCACCACAATCAATCGCAGCGCGGGGATCAGCTGGTTACTATTCACATTCAAGTCCCCATTTCCTTAACCTCTTATCAGCAGGAACTGTTAGAAAAGCTTGCGCTGTCGCTCGACGGAAAAGAAGCGATTGGTCATCTATCTTTATTTCAAAGAGTACGCCGCTTCTTCAGCAACCTTCTCGGCCGCTTGAAGCTTTTCAAATAGCTAAAAAAGAGGAGGAAGATAACTTCCCAAACAAATAAGGAGAAGGAAAACTATTTGTTGTTCGTTCTTTTTAACGCAATGTGAAACCATGGTATATTTTCACCATTAATTCTTAAACAAAAGTATAAAAGGAGTTAAAATGAGCCATTCGACCCTCCCTGAGATAACACAAACCAATTTTGAATCTGAAGTAGAACAATCAGTCATTCCTGTTTTGGTTGATTTCAGCGCGACTTGGTGCGGTCCATGCAAAATGCAAGCCCCTATTCTCGAACAATTGCAAGCCAATTATCAAGGCAAGTACAAGTTTGTAAAAATAGATATTGATACATCTCCTTCCATTGCAACCAAATTCGGGATCCGCAGTGTTCCTACACTGCTTATTTTTAAAGGGGGAAAGATTGTTCAACAGCACGTTGGCCTAGCCGATTCCAACAAAGTGCTGCAGCTTCTGAGCGCATAGTTCTCTTTCTTAGAAAGAGGACCACTGAAGTCGGGCGAGAGGGGCATCCTCTCCATAAAACGCAAGGGGAGCGACAGCCTCGATCGCTTGCTTGGTTGACAAGTGCTTGGTTGACAAAGGAAGTGCATCCAAAACAGACGTGGAAGACCAGGAAGTTTGTTGTACCCAGTTCAAAAGCACGCTCAATCAATGAAGAAGGGAGCAGAGGGTACTCTTGGATAGTAACACCGAAGCGAGACCCGCCTGGACTCATGCCGTTTCGAGTGCTTCCCGCAAGCCTCCTATTCGATCGACAAGACCTCGATGATAGGCTTAGACACCAGTCCACACTCTTCCCTGCCCCACTGCATCGATGGCCTGAGGCGCAAGAGAACGTACTTGCGACACCCGTTACAAGAACAAATCATAAAATGCTCCTATTTTCTGCAGCAGGGGTTTTCTTTCATCTTCGTAAAAGCCACGCAATAAGTGGCATTAGCTCGGGAGGTTGTACGGTATGTGGTCGTGGTCACACCTACCTTCTGCAACAATCCACCGACATCGAGTTTACCATAAAAATACCTATGGAACCAATCACCGTCAGCGGCAGTGCATAGATCCATTTGCCGCAGAAGCGATGTAATATCCACCACTGGTTGCCACTCCTCCCATCGATACGATCAAGGACTTCTTCTGGCCAAGCAAAACGAGTTCACGCCAAAGCAAATCAGCAGCCACCACAGAACCCCCTGGACCTTCGATTCGGAGAACCCTGTCCGAACAGCGGCATCTTCACGGAGCTGTTGGATCGTTTTCGTCAGGGAAGAAGCCCCTGCTAGATTCAAGTTGACGATCGGGATCTGTTTCGATTGGTCATTGATCATATCCCCCTCAACATACAAAAGGGCGATTTTCTGTCGAGGTCCAAATCGATTGGGGGCCCATGCACCAGCTCTGTACGGCTGCAAGGGGATAGGACACCCCACCACCGTCTGGATGACGGAAGTGAGTTCATCATCGAAAGCCACTCGGTCCACAAGCTTAGCTTGTTTATCTTCCTGTGCCGTAAAAGGACCCCTGTTCGCTTCTTCATGCAGTTGAGATTCTGTAATCCAACGACCACAAGAGACAGTACGAACGAAATTAGCCTCTGTCTGACGCAACCCATCCTCATGATCTTCCCGTGCAACAGGATTCGGCTCTTCCCACATAAATTGTTCTGGGGCCTTCTTGTGCTCTCCTATCCCTACAAATTCCGCCTTGATCCCCAACTCTTGCAACATTCCTGCGAGATGTACACGCCTTCAACTGAAGGCCTGCATACTGGACTGTACCCGCTGGATGAACGACAATCTGAGCAGCATACGCACAACTGTAAAAGAAGCGATGCTCTTCAGAAAGCAAACCAGCAGATGCACACTGTACCATCCATGGAGGAACCCTCTGTAGACCAAACTTATGAGGAATTTACTGTAAGCCAGATTTAAGGAGTAGATTTTAATCCTGACATTCTGGCTGATTATTTCTCCAAAGAATTCTGGAAAGAGCTACCTGACGCTCAATTCAGCGAAGTGGTGTTCGAAGGGATAGACACAGCTTTATGAATCCCAATGCTCTCAACAAGTCCATCGCATGCTTAAGTCCAAAGGATTTTTCATCGCCTCTTATGGTGTATCCGGGGTTGAACTCACTGTCAGCGATGAAGACCTCGAGCTATTGATCTGAAATTGTGGTTTGAATTTGAAGGGGATATTGTCCAGGAGAACCTCCCCAATGAGGGAAAGATCTTGAAGGTACTCAAAAGCAAGTTTTAATGCTGCTTACTGGTCCGAACTGATTCGGCTTAGACCTCCATCCGAGTTCACATACTTCGCTGTATGTTTACGCGATGAGGGTCGAAATGATGTACCTATTAGTTAGACCTCTGAGAAATTAGAGGAGGACTAACCTGTCATCTACACGCTAATCACATCTCATAAGCATCCCAATCCAAATAATACAAAGAAAGGAAGTGAGAAAATGAGCAACAAACTCAAATTTTATAGATGACAGCAATCAATCTAGATTTAAGCAACAAAGATTTGGTTTGCTTTGGACGAGAATCCGCAGGAACGATTCTTCAAGAAGCTTTACAAGGCAAAAAGATTCATCGCTTAGCACTAGACAACAACCATGTATTTAACCCAATATATTTACCCTTTATCCTTAATCAATTAAGTCAGATTCAGATCGACATATTAAGCTTACAAGAACGAACAAAGAACTGGTAATGATGGATTATTCGAATTAATGAGAAATTACGAGTCCAGTCCTGCTCTTCTTTTTAATGGTTCCACAAACACATCCATCCATACACTGATTTTAGGAGAGGCATGTAATTCATTAAATGAAAAGTAGTTTAGAGAATTGATAAATGATTTAAAAGCATCAAAAATTCATTTAGAAAGAAAACTCATCCGCATCCCCCAAGAAAAATGGAGTGTACTAGTTCGCAAAGGCAACTATAACTATAAGTTGTCTATTACAGTAGATTCACTTCAAAGACTAACTTCACTCAAGCTAATCATGCTAGGCCTGAATACACCAGAGAAAATAGAAAAAATCTCTCTCTGTCCTAAATTAAAAGGAGCACTAGCAGATTTATTCTAAGTCTTGACCTCTTCCACCTACGGCCAATACCCCAATAAGAGAGAGTGTGTAGAACCCATTAGAAGTATTAGCACTAAAGAAAGAATTTATAAGTGACGACACGCAAAATGCGAATACGTCAGTGTAAGAAGAAGGGAAAGAAAAAAACGATGAATAAAAAATTTTCAGGACGTATGTTGATATCGACATTCAGCAATCATCCAAGAAAATTCAAGATTAATGAAATAGAGTCAAATCAGACAAAGCAACTGTTCTCGATTGAACTAATAATCGACTGCATCCCTTTGGAGATGCATTTTGTTCCCCCCCTGCTTTATCTCCAAATCAGAGGATTCCTCGAGAGCCTATTACGACTTCGATTTCGGCACGCTGCCTATCCAATGAGGTCTGGTCCTTAATGGGGAGAAATCGGCTCTCTATCCCTGTCCTCGGTACATGCAAATAAGTAGTAGGAAGGACAGTGGTCAGTTCCTGTAGCAGCCGTTCAAACTGAATCACCGGTCGCCCATCTACCTGCTTTTCTATTTCTAACCAATCCCATAGAAAGTCAGTCTTTTGTAGAGCTTCAGCACGTACCAGAAACGTATTGGTGTTGAACACCGACACTTCATCGACTGGGAAATGGCATGGTAGACGGCATTCTTCCACTATCCGAAGCCTATCGTCCACATACAAGGGGATGCCACCATGGTCTCCTGCCCTCTTTTCAACCACTTCCACCAAAGCATCTGTCCCTCTAGCCATAAAAAAGCCTAGAATCATCGGATCGATCAAAGCCCCCAAGTTATCCAGGTTTACGATCCAAACATACTTCCCACCTCGTGCTAGAAAGCCAGAAAGTAACGAAGAGCGGCGCAAAGCATCCACCAAATCCCCATGGCCTGTTGGATAAATACTGGGCATCCCATGCCGGTCACGAAAGAGGATTCCTTCGGAGGTTAAACGCAGACTCAGGTCCTGGACAAAGACATCCACATGGGCAGGAGCACGGATAGCCTTCAAAGCGCCTCGCACAGGCTGATCGGTTGTCTCACTGGTCATGATCCAAAGAGGGACTGGCAACCCCATATCACCTGACCATTTCTGATTTTCACGCAATCGCAAACTTAAAAAAGTTTCATTGTTGAAAACAGGCAATAGTGCTTTTACCACTCCACTCATGCGCGTGGCCATCCCGCCCGCCATGACGCACAGAGCGAGTTCACCACGCGCGATCGCAGTCAACCCCACATCCTGAAAGCTCCTTTTCTCCCTCCCAGAAAACAGATGGGCGATATGGATATCCCCTTCTTGAGGAACACGGAGCTGCCCTTGAATGCAGTTTCTCTGCATGCGATCACGCATTCCAGAACGTCCAGCACAGAAGCTTTTCCGAAGAGGGATAGAGAGGCGTAAAAGATGTTCAGGATCAAATCCACGATTTGCTAGCTTTGTTTGAAGGAGAGGGCAAAGCGAGGCAAGTTCTTCTTGCAGTTCTAGATTCAGATCGCTCATCGATAATAAGATTTTATCTCTCTTTTTTTATTTTAACAAATTTCGATAACCCTACCACCTCTATAGTCGCACATCGATATAAACCCCCCTTTTCAATTCTTCCCGCCACGCTTTGAGTTGTTGCTCCATCTCTTTTTGAAAAGCGCGATTGAGCATTTGATCATGTAACGACTCATATGATGGGATACCCGGTTCATGGACAAGTTGGAGAATCAAAATTGCTTCCGGATCGTCCATCACAGGATCAGAAACTTCCCCTTCTTTCATCCCCTCGAGAGCGCGCTGAATCACGGGAATAAGCGTCTTTACAGGTTGCAACCCACGTGATCCGCACGTCTGTTTAGTCTGGAAATCATCCGAATACGCTTCTACTAACGCACAGAAATCTTCGCCCGCCCGCGCTCTCTCTAGAAGAGTGTACGCAAGCGCACGCCTATCCTCTAAAACTGTCGCTCCTCCTTCACCATTAGAAAGCCGAAGCGCCAGCACGCGGAATTCAACGATTGGCTCTTCTCCGATCTCTTTGAGAAATCGCCGATAGGCTGCATGTGCATCCTGTTCCGTGACCCGAACTCGCTCCCGAACACGCAATTGCACAAGTTTCCCTTCCAGCAGCTGCCGCTTGAACTCCTCCCGATATTCTTGCTCCGTAAGCCCTATGTGTTGGGCTTCCACCAACAGTTCTGGAATCGAAAGACGCGCCCGTTGGGCGATCTCTCCAAGCGCGCGGTCCACTTCCTCAAGAGTGACTGCAATATGCGCATTTTTCGCAAACGCAAACTCGAGATGCTCCGTGATCATGCGATCAAGTACAGCGCGATAGATTTCACTAGAAGCCGCTGTCACTTGTGCAGGATCCTGAACAGCAGCAGCCATTCGCATCAAATCGGGCCGAGCACGCTGATTTAAATCAGTAAACCAGATCGGCTCTTCTCCAACGACAGCAACAATTCGCTCAACAATAGCGGCTTCGCCTGTTTGCTCTCTCTCAAAGAGAGCAAAAAAGACTAACGCGATTAAAGGGAACGCCTTCTTTAACAAAATCATTAAAGAGACGCTTTGCTTCACCGACTCTCCCTTCCCTCCCTCTCTTCTCAACTAACGCTTACTGTACTGGAATCGCTTGCGAGCACCAGGCTGCCCACATTTCTTGCGCTCTTTCTTACGTGCATCCCGAGTCAAAAACCCGGCCTTCTTGATCACCGAGCGAGACTCTGGATCCACTTCACAGAGAGCGCGTGAAACTCCATGGCGAACCGCCTCTGCCTGCGCAGACTTTCCACCACCTCGACAGGTAGCAATCACATTGTACCGATCTGCAACTTCCAAGAGCTTGAGGGATTGCTGCACAATCATGCGAGCAGTTTCCCTTTCAAAATAGTGCTCAAGGGGCTGACGGTTGATGATAAAATCACCTTTGCCCGGCTCTAGCCAAACCCGCGCAATTGCTGTTTTGCGTCTTCCTGTGGCATACGTCCGAGAAGAAAGATTCATTTCGCTTTGTTCCTCTTAGGGGTTAGATAGAGAAAATTCATTCAATTTGATTTAGATGATAGAAAGACTGGGAAAGGGAATGGAATAGGGTTCTGCGCCACATGGGGGTGATCGGAAGAAGCATACACCTTGAGTTTGGTGAACATCCGTCGACCCAACACATTTTTTGGAAGCATCCCACGAACCGCTTTCTCAATAGGGAAAGTAGGCTTTCGCTCAAAAAGGTGGCGGTAGCTTTCTTCCCTAAATCCTCCTGGGATCCCTGAGTGCCTGCAGTACTTCTTTTTATCCAATTTGTTTCCAGTGAGCAGGATTTTACTTGCATTCACCACGATTACAAAGTCTCCTATATCCTCGTGAGGAGTAAAGGTAGGTTTGTGCTTGCCACGAAGGACACGTGCGATTTCACTTGCAAGTCGACCTAATGGTTTTCCCGAAGCATCGACAACGAACCATTTGCGATCCGCGGAAGCGACACCCTTGGATGGGACGAAAGTACGCGCAAGCATGATAATAATTCTCCTTGAAATAGATCTCAAAAGCTTATTCTGTCCTCAAAGTGGCTTGCTTGTACGAAAGCTGCTCCCATTTGTCAACCACGTTTTCGCACACTCTGCAACTTTCGCTATCCGAAAGCATACGTTGCATCTTACAAGCAACTGATCCATTCTGTTCGTTTCTCTCTTGTTTAGAGCACACCGAAGGAGAAACTAACAGCATATTTCTCCTCATACGATCGGCGATCCACATTAAAACCCATGTCAAGGACGAGAGGGCCGAGGGGGGTTTGAATGCGAATTCCAACCCCGGGAGTCACACGCAAGCGGAAGGGGGCTTTCATCGCATAGACGTATTGGGGATTGACCCATAGATTCCCTGTATCGACAAACATCGCTAATTCCACAGGGGATAGAACCAAAGCACGGACTTCTGCGCGTGGATTGATCATCAAGTTCCCTCCTCGCATACCTACCTTGCAAGGTGCAAACCGCTTATCACTGGAGTCTTGGAGACACTGATCTGTATCAAACTGATCCACCAAGTCTTGTGGAATCAGGCTATCTTGAAGGAAGCCCCGCAGGGAATCCGCACCACCCAAGAAGAAAAAGCGATCCGGATATGTTTTAGATCGGTCTTCACTGACAAGCTGAACGATCTGGCCCATGCGCAATTGAGTGGCCAGTGTAATCCGCTTATGAAAAGGAACATAGGCAGAGACAACTTCCATAAAGCGAAGAAAATGCCCTTCAAAGCGCGTGCGGTTGTCTGCAGGTTTGTCTGTAGGATATGAATCGACATGCTCTACCCCCCCAAATAGGTAGAACCCTCGATGCGCATTGAGTGTCTGATCTCGCCGATCCCAAGCCACCGAAAACCGCTCCGCAATCGCCACACTCGGTCCGTCTGGAACCCGCAACAGTCTCTGTAAATCATTCGAAGGAGGGAGCTGACGGAGGAAATCCACAATGGTCGCTGCTCCGAATATCGAGGCATTGTTCTTTTCTAAGCTCGCTCCAAAGGACAGCTGAAGGCCGTGAATTGGCGTATAGATCAAGCTATTTCCCAGCATTAATTTATCACGCATAAACTGACGCTGCAGATCGTGTACTCCTATAAAATCAATAGATAATTTAACAAATGGCCCAAATCCCACTTCAGGAATGGTAAAATTTTGATTTGCGCGCACAACAACGCGTCGATCAAACCCCGGATCACCAAGAGAAATGAAATCGCGCCTCACTTGAGGATCGAGAATAAAAACCGTAGGAAGATAGGCTAACTGAAGGCGCGATGTGGCTGCAACCGCATATCCAATGACATTTCGCTCAGCGTATTCAAAGGTGAGACGGAACCCTTCTCCCGTTGAGAAGCCAGGTCGCCACTCAAAAAATCTGCGCGGCCGCTCCACCACCGTGATAACTACAACTTTTTCTCGTGCAGGAACTGCAGGATCTTTGAGTTCCACAGCCACACTTGAAAAAACCCCTAACGTTGCCACCCTCTCCTGCGTATCGCGCGCGGCACTGGTTCGATAGGGCTCTCCTACTTTGAGAGCAAGCCGCGAGCGGATCACGGAAGTGCGGGTATGCTCGTTCCCCTGGACAACGATCTCCCGGACAATCACCCGATCCCCTTCATGGATCTGAAAGGTCGCGCGGGCACGTGTTCCGTCCCGAGAAAAGTCGAGACTATTCTTGACCTCTACAAAAGCGTACCCTTCTTCTCTGTAAAAATCGGCGAGACGGTAAGCAGCCTCTTCGATGTTGGACAACGCAAGCGCTTCTCCCAAATCCAACTCCGCTTTCTCTGACAGTTTCGATTCTGCAAACGCATGAACTCCCTCAAACGCGACATCATAAAGGATCGTGCGTGGCCCCAAACGAATAGGAATCTTCAAGGCAAGAGAAGGCTCACAATGGATCCTATTCTCACTATTAGGAATGCAAGCTGATGGAGCTCTTGGGGACTTCGAAGAATCGCGATCAGGTGTTATCTCTTCGCTGCACTCATACAAGTCTTTCTCCCCATTGGACAGAGTAGAGGCAGCGCACTCTTCTGCAGACAGATGGGGATCACATCGACGCCGGATGATTTCAATGGGCCCCACTGCAGCTTGTAGAAAGCCGTCTTGCACATACAGCTCCCGCAAGTGATGCATGGCTTTTTCATAGACTTCAGGAAAATAAACAGATTTCGGATCACTTACAAAAGGGACAGGACGAGCCCCTACCCCCCCCACTTGGTCTCCGCGTGTGAGCGAATCAACAGTTCGCGCATCAGGGCTCTGAATTGGCTCTCCTCCAGGCAATTCATCTGTAAGAAAACGATCGATCTCTTGGTCAACAGCTTGTACGGAGAGTGGGGTTGATTTCTTCCACTTCCACTTCTCCTGTCCGAATCGCTCAAAATCGATACAGGGGTATGTGCGTTTGGAGACGGAGATCACATCTCCTTCTTTGATATGAAAGACCAGATCAACCTGACGACCATCTAACGTATATCTCTCTTCAAAAGTTACCCCAACGTCAAGGTATCCCCTTTTCGTGTAGAATGATTTGATCTTTTTGAGAAAATATTCCGGGGTAGGGGAAACTTCTTCCGTGGCAGCAATGATTGCTGTCAACGTATGGACGTCATAGCGCTCATTCCCTTCAAATCGCAAAACGAAATGAGGCCCCGTATCGACCCGGACACGCAAGTGATAAACCCCCTGAAACAGAACCACATCGTGTAATACTGTAGCCTGGTAATAGCTTTTTTTATGCAGCTGATTGGTTAAAGACATGTCGGCCAAAGCCAGATTGACTTCGTCTGCACGCTCTTTCTCTCGAACGCTGTAATCGTCTACAAGGGATTGCACCACATCTGACTGGGAACCGAATATCCACAGGGTGCGACGCTCGAGAATGCGAGGAGCACCCGCTTCAACGACCACCGTGACAGCAACCTGAAGGGGACCATCCATCGGACGGACTTGAAAGGACACTTTTGCAAATGGAAATCCACGGCGATTGAAAAGATGTTCAATCTGCTTTTCATAGTTAGGAATTTCTCTCTCTAAAAGTTCTCCCCCTTTCTGCAATCCGATTTCCCGAATGATTTCGTCCTGACCCAAGGGTGCCCCTCTGACATCAACACCAAATTGAGCGATTTCTTTCCGAGACACAACTTCAACGATCAGACGAACCCCTTCCGCTTCTTCCACAACCTTGACCTGACCTTCAGCAAAAAGCCCTGCCTTCAAAATCTCATCAAGAATTCGACGCGCAAGAGAAGGCTCAAACTTCTCCCCAACACGGACAGAAGAAACAACAACCTGTTTTTCCAACGGTTTCTCCGCTCTGACCTCGATCGCAATCACTGTCTTCCCATTAAAAGCATCGAGAGGAGGGCCTTGAGGAAGCAAATAGCGGTTCAACCGCTGGGTTTCTTCTGCTGCAATCGAATTGCGCACGAGGAGAAACACTATCAAACAAAAAATGATCCTGCCCAGCCACCTAGGCGCCGCATGAAAACACCCCTCCACAGCGCTCTCTCGCCTTTCCTCCCTCATTCAATTTCGAGCCTCCACCTCAGGTCAGCCCCGAGATTGCCCACCCAGGAAGATGAGATATTATTGATGTTATCGTAGGCCCCTTGAAGGCTCCAATGAGGCCCTATAGTCCACTCAAGATTCGCCCGCACCTCTTGTTTCTGACTGAAGCTCGTGGTCACACTTCCGCGCAATGCTTCGGTCACACGTTTCCCCATAGTTACCTGAGGGACAGGAAGCCCTAAGCGAGAAGAATAGCTACTGCCAAAGCGGACTTCATCGATCACGGGAACCGCTTCACGGACGGCACGATCGGCTCCACTCACTGCAGCCAAAGCTTCAAATATCACATTGGCGACACTTGCACCGACCACCCCTCCTTGAAGTTCCGCGCGCGTCATCCCCATCGTCAAAAGAAGCGCGATGTCTTCGGAAGAAAGGGGGGGATCACTGGACAAATCAAAGTGTATATTCTCTCCATCTCCATACATGTGAAGTGCAATCTTCCACCGTCCACTCTGTCCTTCATCAACCTTTGAAGTGTTGCTCGCCCTTGCCACGTTAGACCCTAGGACACGGCGATATTCTGTAGTGGCCATCGCATTGAATTGGACGATCAGCCGATTGATACCTCTAAAGTGAAGGGAGGCCTGTTGAATATCAAAATCCGTCGATCGAAAGCGGACGCGGCCCCCAGACAATGCCTTCAGATTCCCTTGTAATCCAACGCGTTGATTCGTTCCTAAGATCAAAATACCTTCGGGTTCTGTCACGAATTGGATTTCTGCAAGGTTGTTTCTCAAGCGCAAAGGGTTCTGTGCACGGACACGCAGATCGAACTTAGCTACATCGAGTTGTGGGTCATTAAAAGAAGAAATGGACTGCCTCTTTCCTAGCTTAACCCCTAAATCTCCGATGAGATTCATTGGGCGGGTGTATTCTAAAGAGGTTAAGAAAATATCGCCGCTCAATTGAGGGAGCATTCCTGATGCCATTGTCCCAACCAGATCTGCATCAAAAGCGACACTGATACCATCCTTAGGAGTCAGTTGGATCCCCCTAGCTGTGATCGAGACGGACGCTCGGCCAAAAGAAAATCCATAGAGTGGAACCCCCCCCTCCACCTTTAGCGTCCCTCCCCCCCATTGAGCAGAAGCTTGCTTTAAACGAAGCTGAGACTGCGAGATATCAATATCCATGTTGATTCGGGTGAGAGAACCCAACCACTCTTTTACAAGTAGTTCTCCGTTGCGCACTTGCATCCCCCCCACGATCTTAGGGGAGAGGAGATTCCCTTTCATGGACACAGAGGCCGCAAGGACCCCCCCCACTCTTTTCACGTCAGGAAAAATAAACTCAAGGAACCGCAAATCGAGCGGAGAGAGATCGATTTGAAAATCGAGCAGCTTCTGCCCAGAAAGATAGTTCAATCCCCCGCGAAGCCCAAGAGAACCGATCACTTCACCCCTCGACTGAATATTAAGCAAACATGGGGAGACCAAAAGGCTATCCTGCACAAGGCGGATTTCCGATTCCCGCCCTTGGATCTGTTTCAAATCCAATCGAAAAGAAGGGCGTGCAAGAAAGAAGAGGGAAGGGGTAAATCGCACAGAGGCACTTGCGATATCTTCGGAATTCCATCGATCAATCGCCAGGACTCCGGACAAGGCTCCTTCGAAAACATTCAAGTTCACCGATCCATCTTCCTCTCTTTGCCGATTCCGCTGTTTAAGGAGTTTCGTAACAATCTTTCCGATATCCAACTGACGGAACTCGACAGCCCCTCGAACATCGACAGCCTTCTTTTTCTCGATCAGCACATCGTGCAGTTCGATCTGCTGATTGAAAAGGGAACCTCGGATCCAATAATGCCAAGGGATGGAAGCGTACAGGGACGGATCAAAGGGGGAGGAGACAATCCCTCCACAAATCGTCTTTTGCGTGTTCTGTACAGCAGCAGCAGGACGCCTGAGTTCTAACTCCAGATAGGAAGGGCCTAACGGAATCCCGGCCACACGCACCGAATCCACTTCAACCTGTGCTTTCGCTTGATATGCTGCAATCGTCCCACCTAAGTGCATCCAACCTGATAATGAGCCTTCCATCTGTTCTGCGAAGGATCCAAGTGCTTGAACATGCAGCAAGGGGATTTTTTCAAATGTGACTGTACCTCCCAAGGCTCCACCCCTCTTTACAAAGAGCGATCCGAAGATGGAGCCCACAGTTAACCCCTTCTGTGTTTCTTCATGCTTAACAAGCGAAAAAGAAGGGATATCGATCTCTGCCCCTTCCAGTCCCGCAAGCTGGTCTAACCACTGAAACCTCAAGGAAAGAGCCCCCTTTTTAAATTGCTCTCCATAAAAAGAAAGGGATTTGCCAGTCACTTCAGCTCGAATATCCATCGATCCGCTTCGGCATGGGTCGCGCGGCCCTCCCACAGCAAGACGGATTTCCCCTTGAATCCCAAGCTTACCATCCATATCATCAAACCGAGGATCCGCTTCAAGGTTCAACACAGACAGAAGGTCTCTCAATCCAAGTTGAGTAGAAGCAACCTGCGCATCCACTTCGACCGAAGCCAACCCCCCAAAATCGAGATGAACGATGGGGATCTGATAGGCACTATTCCCTTTGATCACATGGACATCCCTTAAGGAAAGCATCATCCCCACAAAAGAGAGTTGGGCCTGTTCAATGCTCCCAAAATGAAACGTGCCGAGTGAGAACCGCTCTACTTTCAACTGCGCTTCGATGACAGGATCAGAAAAGGTCCCTTGGATATTGACTCCAGCGTACGCATGTCCAAGGATAGGTAGATCGAGAAGGGGGGTCAAATCCGCAAAATGGATATCCGCCCTGGGAACCCTCACACGCAGTTCATTGTTAAAACCAAGAGAGACGAACCCATCCTCCAGGCGGCTTGACGGCAGGACTGCCCGAATCCCATGGAATTGAATCGAATCAGGACGGAGAGCAAGTCGGGACTGAAGGGTAGCAGACGTGAAGCTAAAGATCCTCTCGGCCTGCTGATCTTCGATGGGCCTGTCAGCCACACGAAAGTCAGTGGTCTTTGCAAACAGTTGACCATCCATTCGGAGAGGATGTAGCGTACCTACAAGACGCTGAATTTCAAGTGTTTTGATTTCCCACCCCACATGGGGATGTTCGCTGACACCAAGCGCCCTCATTAATTCAGTAAAGTCGACCTGTTTTGCACTTGCTGTAACCTGCATAGGGATTTTAGCCTCAAAGGGATCGATCTCCAGGTCACTGAGATGGACCTCCCCTCCCGCCAAGCCGATCTGAAAGGAAGGCCCTCTCACCTTATTTTTCTCTAGGACGAGATGCCCTTCCAGTTGTTTTGCGATTTGATAACGCCCCAGCCTGATGTCTTCTCCCCGAACGATCAGATCTCCTTCCGGCATTTTCATCCCAGGCTGATAATCGAGCTCCCCTTCTGTCTCAAGCCACCCCCCCACATCCCCAAGATCCGCAAACTGTCCCAACCATGTAAGGGGGATGCGGACGCTAATTTGACCGCGGATTCCAGGAGCCTCTCCCTGACGACGGGGAAAACCTACACGCACTTGCCACAAGGACAGGCTCATCCTCCGCGAAGCAGAAGGGGACAGATAACATCCCGCCGCGTTTTGGCTCATGCGATCCGTATCCATAGCCCCTGTCGCTACAAGGGAGTCGACCCAAAGCATATCTGCTCCGACTCGAATGTGAGCATCCATTCCGCATAGGGAATCATCATCATAGGCAAGAGAAGCTTGTCCACCCTCAGAAGAGCTCCCTATACTTCTGCTCCTACGCACTTTTGCACCCGCGATATGCAGCCGCACTTCCATGGGGGAGCGCCTGAGAGAAGCACGGCGCGTCCTCATCTCAACATCAACCCCACGCAGATTCACACGGTGATGATCGATCTCGAGGTCAAGGACCGCCTGATTGATATTCAACTGACGAAATGGAATTTCGAAGCTGTTCTGTTCTTCCAAGGAAGAGATAGAAATGGGGAAATTAACGATTTTCCCCTCCCGAATCACCAGATGGATATAAGGTTCATCCATTTCTATATGCCCCAAGATCCGCTTGCCGGATAAAAGAGCAGAAGGCCGTACACGAATGCGAGCATGGGCACAGGAAAGAACAGGAGCCCCCCCTTGCTCCAAAGAAGCTATCTGGAGATCTTCCAGAGCGATCCCAAGTGGGGCAAACATAGGCTTAATGCGGTAGTGAGCCTCGATCCCTTCCTTTTTAAGGAGGGCATCCACCTGGCTTCCAATCCACTGCTCAATCCATGGGAGTTGAAGCAGAATCGGGACCCCCACAGACAAAATCCCCATGAGGGCCATTAAAAGGGATAGCCAAGAGACAAACCGTTTGAACTTACTGCGAACTCTCATGGGGTATGCGATCTAACTTCTACTCGGATTCTCAAGAAAGTCTGCTAAGGCTGAAACAAGAAAAAAACAAAGACGGAATGGCTAGTGCTCAAGGAGGTCGATAAATGCTGAGAATCGGGACCCCCTCGTAAGTTACAACCGATGCAGGGGAGACAGTCCCAAACGCAACCCAGATCTGATAATCTACCTCCGCCATATGAAGTTCATGCTGAACCAGTGCAAAATCCGCTTCAGAAGGGATACCCACACCCCGCAGGTCAGAGCGTATTCGGTTTTCTTTAAGGAGCTGCTCCCAACTCATCCATATAGTGTCATGGAAATAAACACGAGCACCTCGAGGAGCGTGGTTTGCCAGATAACGAGCTGCACTCTGTGTTGTAAAACCCCAGAATTGACGATTGAGTCCAAGATCAGCCCCCCCTGCGACACCTCCGACAAAAGGAGCATAAAAAGAAAGGCCAAAAGGATGCGAATGATAGGTAAGAATAAAAGGGGCAGCGAGTGCAGTCAACGCTGCACCGATTTGCAGCAAACAACGCCTGCATGAAGAAAGAGAGAACCTCTCTTCCAATGCGCTCAACAACCGATCAAACCCCGAACCCGCTATTACAGCAAGAGAAGGATAAGCTGGAAACCAATGTTTCGTACCACCAAAAATGGGGGTCCGCTTTAAGAAGAAAGGGCCTACCGCAGCCCCTATGGAAAGGAGGAGAAGGAGTTCCGCCTGGATGGTTGAATAGCCACCTCCAAGCCCAGAAACCTCCTCCTGTTCTTGGAAAAGAATCTCCCCCTTCTTTCTCAAAGCATTCACGAAGAGTACGTCCCGTTTGATCAAACCAGCTGCACCGGCAAGAAAAAAACACAGGGTCACCATCGGAACCGTAGCTACCACCATCACCGGCACATAGCTCTTGGGAGACGGGGGACCAAAATAGTTTCGGCCTAGGAATTCGATATTGTAGTAGGGGTGATTCCAGTGGAAACTCACATATTCTTGAAAGCGATGAAGGGGGTCATGCCACAGCCATGGCCAAAGCCCGACGAATACAAATGGCCCTAGGGTGCACAGAAAGAGAAAGGGGGCGAGGGCGCGCCATGCGATCCGGCCCGGCGAAGAGGCTTTCCAAACAATCGAGAGACTCTCGATAAGAAGGGCATGGACGAAAAAAACAGCAGGCAACATCCATGCGTTATGTTTGGTCTCAAGGGTTAACCCATAACCAACACCGAACAGGATCCCTCTGATCCAAGTGGGATTTTCTCGAAATCTCCCATACAGAAAGATACACAGGGTCCACATCATCATCACACCGATGTCAAAACAGGCGAGATGCGCGTGAAAAAAGATGCGAGGCATGCAGGCGAGAAAACAGGCCGCCATCACAGCAGCCCGACGGTTATAAACCTGGGTCCCCAAAAGATAGGTGATAGCAAGGCTTAAGCCTGCCATACACATGCCTGGAAAACGGAACGAGGTGCTCTCCACCATCCATCCCCACTTCTTGTAAAAAAACAACCAAGAGAGTGAAAAGAGGCTTTTCATCAAGGAGGGATGCTCTGCATTAATCTGCCAGACGGGATCGATAGCAGCTTGGGTCAACGCTTCTTTCGTATGATGGAAAAGCCGTTCAAACCACTGAGCGTAGGCGGCTGCCGTGTAGAAATAGATCCCTTCATCCCTGGTAAATCCGAGCGAATCAGTCGTCGCAAGGAGCCATCCCACATAAAGACTCCCCATCAAAGTAGCTATTAGATAATCTACCAGTCTTTGTTTAAACACAAGGTATTGCACAGACACCTCTACATGATCGAGCTTTGGAACGACATCCCTACATTCGGTGGAATACTCTTAAAAAAGAGAAAGACAAACATCCTTCACACCGCTTTCCTTATCTCGTGTCCGCTTCAAAACAATACATGCGGTCTCGATTGATAGAAGAAACGATGTCTACAGTGAGTTCAGCGCGGTCGGCTGCCCACGTTTGGGTATCGAATTCAAAGCCTTTCCAGCCATCACCATCATAATGAGTTACTTGACCGACGATGGATTGGCCGATCGAGAAGGAAAGTTTCACAGGAGCCCCTTTCTGTTCATGTTCTGCATTCGCATAAAGCCCATGGTGGCCATGAAGGGCTCGACCGAAGAGAATGCGAGGAAAGATCAAACGAACCGAAGCGCCTTCTTGAAGATGGAATAAGTAAATGCACTGACGAGGGCGATAGTCGAGAATAGGAACCACCGTAACCGTTACCAGGCTCCCTCCCGGACAGACCCATCGCTGCGCAGCAATAGCAGGGCCAAAGGTAAATCCCCCTGTTTGCACTTGCTGAAACACTTGAGGGCAGGAGGCGAGATGCTCAGATTGGACACGAGAAACAAGAAGCGCTCCTTTTTTAGCTTCTTGCACAAGATCTGAGAGGATCGAAACAGGTGTAGGGTTCTCGAAGAGTCGCACAGTGATCCGCCCTAACCTTTTTTCTTTTACTTTCTTCCATGATCGCAATTCAGGACGATTATGGTTGCGAATAGAAAGTTCTATCGCGCGTGGAAAACGAGTTTCATCCGGCGCAGCGATCCGTTCCACAGTAGCCAAGGCATTGCCCATTTGCGCTCGCCCCACAGGCTCAATCCAATCAGGAGAAAAAGTAAGCCAATCCTCCTGTTGAATCCAAGAGGCCACTAGCGTTCGAACGTTCTGCCAATCCTGCTCCGAAACCACATCTTGCCTCTGATAGAAGTGAAGGCCCAATTCCATCAAACCAACCAATAGAAGAACTAGAAAGCACCACCACCCCTTCTTTCGTTGATTTGTTTCGTTAGATTCCATCCCATTTTCCACAGTTTAATGATTTGCTTATGCAAGAAATCCAAAATGAGAGAACTTGCCCATCCCTGTGTATTAAAAGAAAAGCGTGCTATTAACCATTCAAAGAAGAATTCACAAGCAAAAATGAATGGGACTCGTGACAGAAGAGAGCGAATGGTCTAAGAACTTAACATTGATCGATAAAGCAAACATCATTTGATCTAGATTTGAAGAGAACACAATGATAATCCAAACCCCTCCCACTACTTCCTCCAGTCACGCAGAAAAAGCAATGATCAGCGAAGGGACACGCGTACGTGGTCGGCTTTTGGGACACGGAACCTTAGTGATTGAAGGGCAAGTAGAAGGCGATATTGACCTCAAAGGGCACCTGCATATCGGCGAGAAAGGAGTTGCAGCTGCTTCCATCGAAGCGGAGGAAGTGACAGTTGAAGGGCAAGTAGAAGGCGATATCGTGGCTACGGAACAAGTGCAGTTGGTCGGTTCTGCGCGCGTACAAGCCAATATCCGAAGCAATCGCATCGCTTTAGAGCAAGGGGTCCGTTTTCAAGGAAGGATCGATTGTGAATTTCAATTACCTCCCCAATTTGAAAAAGAATAGAATTGAAGATGGATTGCATTCGCTAACTTCAAAAAGTTCCTATATTTGGGAGAGGTGAATTATGGCACACACGGTTATCGGAGCAGAGCTCACAATCGAAGGCGAAGTTTCTTCGGAAGATGCAGTGGTGATACGGGGGATGCTGCGCGGCAAATTAACTTCGAAAGAGGCCATTTCGGTTGAACAAGGGGGGAAAGTAGAGGCAGACGTCGAAGGGGCTTCTCTCACAGTATGTGGCGTCCTCACAGGAAATGTGAAAGTGGAAGATCGCGTCGATCTGAAAACGGGTTCTAAGGTAGTTGGAAATGTGAAAGCCTCCCGTTTTACCATTGCAGATGGCGCTCAGTTCAAAGGGAGCGTGGATATGGACGTGGAAGGATAGGCTAACGGAGAAAAGGGATGACAGCAGAAGGTACAGTCATTGACGTAGGGACACACGTTCGAGGAAAAATCCTTGGAGCGTCCAATCTCGCCATTGCAGGGGCTCTCGAAGGGGAAGTCTCTATCCAAGGCGAGCTGAAGATTGAACCAAGCGGCATTGCAGCCGCTAATCTGAACGCGGATCGCATCATTGTATGCGGAGCTGTTAAAGGTGATCTCCAGGCAAATGACGCGATCATCCTCGAGAATGGAGCACGCATCGTAGGAGATTTGCGGGCCCCCTCTATCACCATCACACAGGGTGCGTTGGTTCGAGGACACCTAGAGTCGAGCGGGGTTGTATCCCCGTTCGTCCAAACCAAAGGGAAGCAAGCTCAAATTGCACGACCATCGGAACATAACGTTCCTTCCCTCCCTGCTTCTGCGTTTTCTTCAAGAGCATCAACCAAGATCCAACCTAAAAAGCAAGAATCGATCCCGTCGCATTCCTCATCTCCAGCACCCCTGGCTGCTGAATCAATATCCACACCCACACCGACATCGAATCCGAGCCATCCCTCAGCTCAAATGAATAGCACACCCACACCCACTGTCCCTGTTATCAAAAAAGGGGGGAGAGGCAATATACACCGAAAAGCTAAAGCTTAACTTACTTCATCCTGCAATGAGCCCATTCGATCGAGATCGCAATCGCCTTTTCCACTTGCTTTGGACCTATTCATGGGAAGAGAGACCAGTCCTTTTAGCCTCTGGTCGTCCTAGCCATTTTTTCATCGATTGTAAGCGAACTGTCCTGAGAGCAGAAGGGCATGCACTGGTCGGTTCATGTTTTTGGGAGATGCTTCAAACGCTGCCAAAGCCTTGTTCAGCAATTGCGGGAGTTGAACTGGGAGGTTGCCCTCTTGTAAGTGCCGTCGCTTGCTTGAGTTTTCAGAAAGGACATCCGCTCGATGGCCTCTATGTGCGCAAGTCTGCTAAAGATCATGGTTCTATGCAGCTCATTGAAGGAGGAGGACACCTCCCCCCCGGAACTGCTGTTGTGTTCCTCGAAGATGTGATCACAACAGGCAGCTCTGCCCTTAAGGCAGCTCGTCATTTACAGGAAGGGGGGTATCAAATAAGCGGGATCGTAGCGCTTGTCGATCGAGAAGAGGGTGGACGAGAAGCAATCGAACAAGCAAACATCCCCTGCCTCGCTCTCTTCACTCAAAGCGACTTCCGTAAGATGCCCCCATACCTTTTCTAATGGCTCGGCGCATCATCTCATGTCCCAATCGGGGAGGTGCATAAGATGCTCTTTCCCTCGTTTATGCGAAGAATCGCTTCTCTTCTGGGCCCCGTTGGTCGACGATCATAGCACTCCTTCTATGGATCAGCCTTTTTCTTTACCAAACGGCAACCCTATCCAATCCAATTGTGGGAGAACATAACTGGTGGCAGGCGATACGCATTTGACTGCCCATAACTTTCGCCATGAAGGGGGCTGATTTCTTCCATCCAAAGATCGATTGGAATCGAGGGCGAACGAAGTGGAATCATAGGGATGGAAATTCCGCTCTACTCCCTACCTGGCTTCTCTCCCCATGCATGTCGCTGGAGAGCCCCTTCGCAGGTCGATTTTTGAATTGGCTCCTTTTCTGGAACTCTACCCCTGTGGTCGGATGGAAATTCCGCTCCCCCCAAGAACCGCTCTCAACGCCGGCACTCATCTTAGCCCCTCCTCCTCAGCTGTTTAGCTTGATGGGAAGACATATCCGCTGGTTGCCTGCTTTCCTTCGGGGTTTTGGGCGCTCACTCCCCCTTGCTCTCTGGTACAGGTGGGGGAAATGGAGTCACCACTTAACAATTGCTTACAATAGGGGTGAAAATTATTTTGCAAAGGATTTTCCATGGCAAGCTTACTGGGACAATCTCCATAACCCATACTTTCTGAAGCGTTTCTTTTGGTTTGTCCTCCCCATGTACATGTCAACTGGACTTCTTTCCCAGCGGCCCTCAGCGGAGTCGGGCTCAGTTGCCAGCCAAACCATCACAACTTAGCCATTCCTATGCTCGCGTGGCTTCTGATTGGCCTACTGTTTTGCGCTGGCCTTCCCGCACTGGTATGGCATCGGCATTACGGCTCCTCTTCCTGCTCCCTCTGGCCTTTTTTGGAGGGGTAATGCCCTCCTCAAGCTTCTAATCAAAGGACAACCGCCCGATTTTCCTACCCGTTGGACTGCCTTTTTTCTGTTTATCTGCTTGTTCCGCACACTTCTAATTGAAAGACCGCTAGCTGACGGGAACTGCATTGCAGCCGCTTCCATCCCTTTATCTGATGAGACATGGACCTGTGAGTTTGGATTTTTTTCTCTTGGAGCTCCTCCGAGTGGTAGCGCTGCTGATCCCCTCGCCGGCCGCCTTTAAGGACTGCTGGCATTAGCTTCAACGACTCGCTCTTGTAGGCTCAATTCTCCCCACGATCCCATGCGCAGTCCATGACATGATAGGGGGCTTCAAATGGTGTAGCCGGCGAAATGCATGGTCGGATTTCGACACGCATTGGCGAGAGTTACAGGAGGTGATAAATCAATGTTCAACGCGTTAAGACCTTTTTCTCGTGAACCGGAGCAATCCCTGGTTTCCTCTACCTCCCCTTTCGAAAGGGGTTTATCGAAGACATTCCTACCATCAATGAACTGGGACTTCCATATTTCAGAGGGAAAGGGCCGGTTTTACATCCACTCCTCATATTATGGGGATCGCCCTTCTGCACTTCCAACCGAAAAGCTTCTCTATCAAAGCACCAAAGGGGAGCTGTTCCGTCTAGACCCCCATAGATGTTCCCCCTTTCGAACCACCCTCCATCATCCAAGTAGAGATAGCCTCAACGCTTGGGCATAATCTCTACCCATGTTACAAGGACGACAAGCGCAAGCATCATCACTAATCCCAGCGCATGGACATGAGCCTCCACTTTCGAATTGGTCTTTCGACGAGCGACCGCCTCAAAGATCAAAAAGAGCAACCGACCACCATCTAGTGCTGGAATGGGGAGAAGATTAAAGCCTCCTAGATACGCGCTGATTATCCCCAACAATTTGAAGGTATCTCCCACCCCCACGCGCACCGCATGCGCCGCTTCGCGGACGATCCCGACCGGTCCAGACAGTTCCGCTTTTTCTTTGCCAGTAACAATATGAACAAGTCCCTCAACCAATCCATACACAACGCGAGGAGGTTCAATTAGACTGATTTTAAGGGCCTCCCCTACTCCCACCGGGATCATCCGCTGCTCAGGGCCAATCAAGATCTTCCCCTCATCAGGCATCCCTTTCGGACGCGGAGTCACTTGGAGCACGCGCTTTTCCCCTCCTCGTTCGATCAGGATATCGATCGGTTCGCCTGGATGCTTGCGAATCGCTTGTTGAAGCGCATCCCAATGGGCTACCGGCTCTTGATCGACCTCTAAAATTTTATCTCCATCACGCATATCTGCCGCATACGCAGGTCCATGATGAGCCACAGAGACGCGCATGCTGGTCTCATCCAGCGTCAACCGCCCCCCAACCAAAAACCCAAAAAACAGAAGCACAGAAGCAAATAGATAATTAGCGGCAGGACCCGCAGCAACCGTAATCATCCGACCCATCAGAGAAGCATTCAGGTAGCTCCCCTTGTCTTCAGGATCGTGTGGCTCGTAGGGATTCATCCCCGCAATCTGGACATAAGCGAGAAAAGGGATGAGGGCGATCTGAAAGATTGTATGACTCCCCTCTGGCTTATAGGCATACAGTCGTGGACCAAAGCCGATAGAAAAGCGGGTAACAGGCATACCAAAGAGACGAGCAGCCAAATAATGGCCTCCTTCGTGTACAACCATTAAAATAGCGAGAGCGAAAATAGCGATGAGATAAGGGACAATAATCATTCTTCTATTTTAGGCGTTCTTGCAGATGACGCCAAGAGAACATAACAGACACTTGCACTTCCCCACGCTCAGTGGAAAAAGAAATGGACGAACACTACCCCTCCCCCAACCACAGAGAAGGGGTTTGTTAACCATGTGGGGGCTTCTTTTATGGATTGGATCCAACCAAGCACACGCTCAAGAAAACCAAGAGAGCCAGGATAAAGTCACTGTGCGCGGCTGAAATGCAGGAGAGGTCTCCTCCCAAGCGTGCCTTGAAGATAGCTTTCTGGAGGTGGTCGACGTGGCCGCGCTCCTCGAGCCCATGCCAGACGTTCACACCCGACGTTTAGGGAGTGCAAGCGATTTTGTAACCCTCTCCATTCGATGTGCTTTCTCCAATTAGTTGACAACCCTGCTCGCTGGAGTACCACTTACTGGGTGGGGACAATCCATCCATCGATCTCGCCAGCCTCCTCTTACGGCTAGGAATCCACTTGCAAGTCTACCGCTCGTTTGCGCCCGGAGGACTGGTTCCCTCATCGTTCGGAGGGGTGCTCGTCTTTGAACCCATCCAGCTCGCTCAGGCACACGCAAAGAACAGAACTGTGGGTTGCAGGGGGCTCATGGGGGACCGCCCACTTGCGAATAGGGGCTTCTAGAGAGTTCGATAAGCGATCGAGATCGAGTAGTACCATCTCGTTTTCAGGCTCTTGAGCAGATCAAAATTTTCCTTTTCTTCAGGAATATTCATAAGCACAACGCTCTCACAAGCTAGACAGCAAGAAGTTTCAGGATCGACTTGGGCCCCTACCCTTATGCGATTCTCCGCTCCAACCAAGAACTGATTGCCCTGGAGTTTTTACAGGAAAAAGGCAAGGATAGGGTACTTTTCGTCTATGGGGACGCCATGAAGCGTGGACGATGCAAGACCAAGAAAAGGCATTTACCTCCCCTTTCCCCCTTCTCTTGCTCAGGACAACGTCCTTGCAGCGGGAGGTACGAGCTCCCGGCGCCATCCAGTCGCACATCCTTTAACAATAGACATGCGTTTGGATGGGATGCTCGAAGAGTACCGAACAGATCCATGGAAAGGGGCCAAGCCCCCTCCTCGAGCTCATCGTTCTTCGATGGGCAGGGAGATAGATACACTATGGCAAGCCACATCTCGATTGACCATCGATATGACCAACCGAACCGATGTGTGGCAGGATCGAAGCGAAAATCTGTCGACGTTACCCTCTCCATCGATACGTTATACAGGTCACCTGGGCACGCGACGGCACATCAAAAAAGGATACACTTTGCTCATCCGCGGTGGAAAACTAAGCAGATCCCCTAGCTTTCTTGAACTTTTTGGAAACCGGAGTGCTGCCTTAGAGGATCCAGTACTTCACTCTGAAAGCACATGGACCACCGAATGGGGATTCACATGGCTCCAGTCATTCGCTTCGACGAAAGTCCGTACGGAGTTGATAGGGTTTTCCACGCAGGCAGATGATCCGATTACTTATTTGTACAGGGGAGTGGCTGATCGAAGCAAAGCAACCAATGTCGACCGGTCTCAGCCCGTTGGCTTCGAGGGGGGCTTCACCTTCCATCGAGGTCCTCTCCAAGGTCGAATCCCTTATTCTTGGCTCAATAAATAAAATCAAACGGAATGCTGCACTGGAACCCAAATGGTCGGTGATGCAGGGTGCGGCCGTTCCTCTTTACCTAGACGACCTATCTACGATGCTGTACTCGACACAAGTTACGACTGGAGATTTCTGCGGGTCCGCTTCGGACTGGACATTGTAGCAGGCATGACTGCGGACTTAACAGGAGCGATTCCGATTCCACCACGCGCTATCAGTCCTGCCGGTGTTCAGATCACACTCCCCACCCCTCGCCACCTACGTCACGCTAAACATCAACAATGTTCAACACAAGGACAGACAGTCACAGCCTAAGGTGCATTAGGACCCCTTCGAGAGACTCTTGTAGACACCTAGGTTATCTGTTGCCTGGCAGACGATGGCTTTTACGCTTGCGTTACGCGTATGAAAATACCAGGCCCTCCCTTTCCTCCCTTTGAATTCTATGATAAGATAATCAATAAAGTCGCTCAGAGATTATTGGAGGATCATTGTATACTTATGGCACAAGCATCCAACGGCAGCGGTCGAGTACCAATCGACCGTAGCTCAGAACAACAGAATCGTGGTGTCAACCTATCAGGCTCTGCAGTTATTCTCGCACCACCTTCTTCCTTTCCCCAAGGGATCCCAGAAAACGCGATGATCTTGCTCCCTTTAGGGTCCAATGGCGAATTGATACAAGAACGACTCGCGCAAGGACCTATCGCTCTCACCACGGAAGAGATGTGGAAGCTCCTCGGCTTCAATGGCCCTGCCGTACAAGTACAAGACGAGCATGGACGCCCCGTCGTGATCGGGTTAGAAGATCTTCTCCAGAGTCTTGAAAAACATTGGACGGAGGCCACCCAAGAGATCGGTCGAGGAAGGGTTCTCGCCAATGAACTGATGAAATATGGGCGACATGAAAAGGCAGAACAGGTCCTTGCCAGTGTGGTGGCCCATGGCGGAGAGGGGGAAGACTGGCTTGCGCTCGGCGTCAGCCAACTCAACCAAAAAAAACTAGAAAAAGCAGAAGGGACACTGCGAGGAGCGCAAAGCCTCCTATCCACCAATCCTTTCCCTTCTCTTCATTTGGCTCGACTCGCCCGTGAAAAGAAAGACTCCGCTGCCGAACAAGAACACGTGGAACGAGCCATTCAAATCGAGAAGCAATCTGTGGACGCTTGGGCATACCTCGCAACGCTTTTCCGGGAGAGACACGGGGAAGAGGAAGGGGATCAAAAGATCCTGGAACGCGCTCAGGCTGATGAATACGCACAAACCTCAGCACCCTACATCGCCTTGCAAGGGTTTTACGCGAATCAGGAGGCAACGCGCAACAAAGCAATTGTTTACGCTGAGATGGCGGTCAAACGAACCCCACAAGATCCCCTCTCTCTTCTTTGTCTGTCCGCTCTGTATGGTCAGTCAGGACAGCTCGAATCGATCATTACCCTACTCGAACCACATCAATCGATTATGCTGCACGATACGCGGATTGCACACAATTATTTTGAAGCGCTCTTCCGGACGCGGAAGTTCGATCAGCTCAAAGTATTTCTCGCTCATTTGACCACTTCACCTCATGAAGCGATCAAACAGTTCGCTGCTCAACGCACCTCGGCCGTAGCTCAGTTTCTTGAACAAGAGCAACGCCCGACATCAAAATCCTAATTTGTTTCTATGGCCGGTATTTGTTGTGTCAGTACACACCACACCCTCAAGGAGGTCATAGAAGACACTGAGGTTTTTCATCTCCTGACTCGTCCTTCGCAATGTGGTTTCTTTTTCGAGTTAAGGCTTGAGCGCTATCAGGATATTACACTCCATCTCCTTGAAGAAGTCTTCAGCCACTATCCCCCCCACCGTTTGGTGATTACATGGGGTGGCACTGACCGACGCAGGGGTGCTCTACACTTCAACATCAAAGAAGGAGAAGGGCGGAAATGGATCCAAGCATTTCACCGAGCTGGAGTCGGCTTCCTCGATATCGACTTTACTCTCCTCAAACAAGTAGGGTTTACCCGTTCCGATCTCTTGCCCTCCTCAAGCACGACTCAGCTGATCGTCAGTCATCACGAGTGGATGGCGGGACTGCCGCTGGATGCCCTCCGTACCTTACGTCAGGAAGCAGAAGGACAGGGAGCAGATGTTGTCAAAATCGCTCTGACCCCCCTTGGTTTTCTCGACGCGCTCCCTCTGTTACAATTGATGAAAGAGGAAGGGCAATGGAAGCGTCCGTTGATCGGGATTGCAATGGGAGAAAAAGGGGCATGGAGCCGTCTGCTCGGTCCACAGTTCCCCCATTCTCCTCCCTTCACCTATGCAAGCCTGATAGGCAGCCAGGGAACCGCTCCAGGCCAACTGACTTGGCTCGAGTTTGAAACCATCTACCGCTATTTCGAGCTTTCACCCGCCACAAAAGTGTACGGAATTATTGGTGATCCGGTTGCCCATTCGCTTTCCCCTCTGTTACACAACTCCGCTTTTGCAGCAACGGGCTTTCCAGGCATTTACATTCCTTTCCATCTTACTGAAGATCCAGTCTGGTTTATGAAAGAGTTTGCTCCCCTCATCCCCATCCAGGGGCTTTCTATCACCATCCCTCATAAAATACGTTCCCTCTCAGCCTGTACTCTGGCAAACGATCTATCTCATAACATAGGTGCAATCAATACAGCCCTCTTTGCACCTGAATCAGGATGGACGGGATTCAACACGGATGCAACAGCTGCCATCGCTTCTCTGGAAGAAGCATTAGAGGGAACGCTTGCAGGCAAAACCGTCCTAGTGATAGGAGCCGGCGGAGTGGCCAGAAGTGTCGCTTTCCCTCTTCAAAAACAGGGTGCTCGTGTAATCATCTGCAGCCGCCATCCAGACAAGTCCATGCTGCTAGCACGAGATATCGGTGCAGAATGGATCCCTTTCGAATTAGCCTGTAGCGGCCAGTGCCAGGCTCAGGTGATCATCCACGCAACTCCTATTGGTATGGCACCCCATACAGAGGAAATCCCTATCCCTCTGGACTCTTTTCCTCCACAAACCCTTTTATTTGACTTGGTCTATCATCCCGTCAAGACAGCTTGGTTGCGTCAGGGGGAAAGACGAGGACATCCTATTCTCTACGGATACACTCATTTCCTAAAGCAGGGTGCGTCCCAATTTAAATACTTTACTGGACTAGAAGCTCCGCTTGAGATCATGGAACAAGTGATCCGAAATTCGCTCCAACTGGGCAGGGACTGAGGTGGATATCCTCTTGCCTGGTCCCAATTGTTGCAACAGCGCTATTTAGTAAAATCGGCGCCTTAGTCACAGATCACCAAGGCGCTCTCCATCTGGTCGATGAGTGGAATTATACACTCCGTAAAATCACTTTCGAGTTATTTCCCTTATAATCCTTCGGACTGCATCAAGAAACAATGCACAGAACCCACACACATAATGAAAGGGATAGTACCACTTCATCATCGCCAATCAAAATGCGCGCTTCTCCTTCATAGACTCTTCTGGATAACTTCCCCATTTCTCTCAGTCCATCCAACTTCCATGAATAAGAGGGAAAGAGAGATGTACAAAATTAAACTCCCTGTATGTCCGGTGGCCAGATATATTTGTGGAGCTGCAACTGCACTCTAACTTGGACTCTGTCCTCCAAAACCCACTGGATCAGAGCCTGGGGTGACAACTGTCCAAACACAGTGCTAGCCAACAAATGAGGAGTCCTATCTGTTAAGCGAAAAGTCTGGATCATTTCTCGCATCCATTCATAGTCCTGGCGATTAGCTAAGACAAACTTTAGTTCATCTCGGGCCGAAATAAATTCAAGGTTAGACCAACGAATGCGATGCGACTCTCCAGAGCCAGGTGGCTTCAGATCCATAATCTTGTGCACGCGCGGATCTACCTTAGCAACATCTGCCTCCCCGCTGGTTTCTAGGAGCACGGTACGCGATGCATTGCAAAGTTCCTCGAGGAGAGGGAACACAGCAGGCTGCAACAGAGGTTCCCCTCCTGTCATTTCAATCAGGGATGTACCTCGTTCTAGCGCAGCATACAGTACCTTTTGTCTGCGCATCCGCGTTCCATCATAAAAAGCGTGAGGGGTATCGCACCAGGAACACCGCAAATTACATCCTGTTGTACGAATAAAGGTACACGGCAATCCTGCAAAGGTGGATTCCCCCTGAATACTAGTATAAATCTCATGAATAACAAGCGTATCTTCTTTTGCCATAAGTGCCGGGTGGGATCTATATGTCCTCTGATAAAGGGAAATCAAGTAGGACAGGGACCTCGATCTCCTTCACAGGTAAAGCCTTCTTACGCATGTTGGGGCGTGTGCCAAGCTGTATCAACGCATACGCACAGGTCACAACAGCTAAGACTCCTAAGACTAAGGTACGGACAAGAGAAAAAACAACGGTAGCAGTGCGACAATTCATCCCGCAAGAATTGAAAAGATATGCCATTCCTTTGGCATACTGCCAACAATGGACGCTTGTAGCATAACCCTCGTATACACCCAGTACTTACTACATGTACACATATTCATTCTTTTCTCTTGTTTTCTCATTAAAACGTATGGGATAAATAATTACATGTCCGTGGGGAATGAACATAAAGCTTTAATCTCGCTCTTAAGGCTATATCCTCTTCACCTGTTTCAAGCCTTGAAGGAAGAAATGCTACTCAACTTCAGCGATTATATAACACACCCCCTCTCAAGAAGAAGATCTTTGCAGAAGGAAGAGCGCAAGCACTGCCTTTAGTCGCTAAAAGCGAGGAGCTTTACAGTGTCGTCGTCCATGCAAGAGCAAATCTTAAACTGCACAGATCTCGACCAACGAGATCGATGGATAAAAAAAGCAGCTACGGTTGCGACGCCACATGCTCTTTTCGATTAGATAACTCGCACTATCGCATTCCCTCTTTCATCCACCCCATCAATTGATTGACGTTTTTGGTAGATCCAAATATCAGAGGGGTCCGCTGATGGATAGAGGTAGGCACAATGTCAAGTATGCATTTGACTCCGTCGGTCGCCACTCCTCCTGCATGCTCTACAACATAAGCGATGGGATTCGCTTCATAGAGAAGCCTTAACTTCCCCTCCTGATGCTTTTTATCGGCTGGATAAAGAAAGAGGCCTCCATAGCAAAGGGTGCGATGCGCATCTGCTGCAAGAGAACCCACATAACGTTGCACATAGGAGGCTTCTTCTTTCACCCAACGATTCCATTTCTGGATTGGCTCACCCCACTGGGTAAAATTCCCCTCATTGCAGGAGTAATAGCGACCTTGAGAAGGAATTCGAATTGATGGACGTGACAGGAAAAATTCTCCTACTCCAGGATCTAATACAAATGAGTTAACTCCTCGGTTTGTGGCAAGCACTAAAATCGTCGATGGCCCATAGAGCGCATAGCCCGCCATTAAAAATTTACGGCCAGAACGCAATGCTTCTTGTGGCGAAGGAGAGGTCATTGCTGATTTCTCAAAAACAGCGAAAATCGTTCCAACATTTACGTTGACATCGAGATTGCTCGAGCCATCCAACGGATCAAAAAGGACAATATATTCCCCTTGAGATGAATCAATAAAAGTCTCGTCCAACTCTTCACTAATCAAAAGACAGCACTGTTTACTCTCTCTCAAATAATGCATCATCACTTCATTGGCAAATACATCTAACTTTTGGACAGACTCTCCTTGAACGTTTGTATTTCCAGTAGTACCTAACATTGAATTAAGATCGGCTACACGAAGTTTGGATCCAATGCCTCGAATCGCCGAAGCAATTCCATGGAGCAAAGAGAGTAATCCTTCATAGTGATTCCGCCCTCTATCTAATTCCACACACATAAATTGTTCGAATGTTTTTTTTAATACGGAAGAATGGCCGCTCTGATTGTACTTTTGCATAATTCACTCACTTTATTCTAGGTAAACAGGTGAATAAGTGCATCCAGTTTTGCAAGAAAAACATAAACAAAGTGCTGATCCAAAGCTAAAATGACAAAACACTACAACCAGCTTGAACCAAATCAACTAAACAAAACGGAAGGAGTCACGTATGCTTGATGCGAATCGAGTGAATCAAATCTTATCCTGGTATCGTGCAGATAATCCAGGTGTTCGAACGAATTTAGCGCGCATTCTCTACCATGGTGCGCTGGGAGGAACCGGAAAAGTTGTTATTCTGCCCGTAGATCAAGGGTTTGAACACGGTCCCACCCGTTCTTTTGCATCTAATTCGGCAGGCTATGATCCAGATTACCATTTTCAGCTCGCTATCGATTCAGGATGCAGTGCATACGCAGCTCCGCTTGGTTTTCTCGAAGCAGGCGTAGATAAATTCGCAGGGCGAATCCCTCTCATCTTAAAACTGAACAATTCAGAAACGCTTTCGAAGGTTGAACAACCATGTAGCGCCATAACGGGCTCTGTGAAAGATGCACTGCGATTAGGCTGTGTTGCAATCGGCTACACGATTTATCCTGGTTCAGGAGCACGCAATACAATGTACGAAAATTTACGTGAATTGATCGCGGAAGCGAGAGCCTACGGACTACCTACAGCGGTTTGGGCGTATCCGAGAGGGGCTGGTCTGTCAAAAGAAGGAGAGACCGCTGTCGATGTAAGCGCATACGCTGCGCACATAGCAGCTCAACTTGGAGCGCATATCATAAAAATCAAGCCACCTCGCCCCTTTATCGAACAGGTCGAAACCAAAAAAATCATTGAACAGCACGCAATCCCTCTCGCCTCTTTAGCAGATCGAACGGGCTACTGCATCCAAAGCGCTTTCTGTGGAAAACGAATCGTGATTTTCAGCGGAGAAGGAAGCAAAGAGACCACCACCCTCCTCGAGGAGGTGCGCCAACTCACAGCAGGAGGTTCTTTCGGTTCGATTATTGGACGCAATGTATTTCAACGACCTCGAGACGAAGCCATCGCCCTCATTAAAGAAGTACAAAAGATTCTGCGGGATGCCGCAAACTAGCGCCAAATCAAGAGCCTACTCTAGCGCATTAAAGAAGAAATAAGAGGACGATCAGTGGTGATGGTCCTCTCCTTTTTCTTCAGTGGAAGGATCGCTCTTCGAAGCTCCAGCATCAGCGGGAACTTGAAATTTAGCCACATCTGCCATAGCCCAACCAGAAGCCAGGGAACCGATGATAAAAACTGTCTGATCTCCTTCGCGAATGGCGTAATGCGACGAGCCACTGGAAACCTTACCCACTTTAAGCACATATTTACCTGCGCCATCCTTCAGCTCAAAATTAATAATAGCTTCAGGTTGGGTTAGCCCAACTTCTTCGGGCAATTGGTTATCCGCAAAATCATCTGCTGTTAATCCCTTAAAGACTCGAAGAGCATCTTTAATTTTCTCTTCATCCAACCGGGTAATCGGCTTACCCTGAAAAGTTCCTGCCCATTTATCTCCTTTTGTAAAAGAGAAAGAAGCCCCCTTCCTGTCGATGGACCAATGGCTTACAGCGCTATCATCGAATTTGAAGATCTCATTTTCCCGCCAATTTTTTGCTTCACGGGTGTAATGATAGCTGGAATACCCCGATGCAGCAAAAATTTCAGGGCGATCTGCAACCATCATCAGTTCCCCACGCCCTCCAAACTTGCCAAAGGAGCAATCAATTTTCTTTTCTCCTCCTTTCCAAGCAATCAGGTGAACCGCATGACCTTCATCAAGTTCATATTGATTTTTAAGTGCATCATCTGCCTGAAGGGTAATCATCTCTTTGATCTTGATGTCTTTCACATTATCCAGAAGATGACGGACATGGTCTTGACGAACACCCACCGCAATAGGCTTCGTCATTTTCCAACGATCCCCCTGTTTTTCGAGAACGATCTCCCCTTTAGAGCCATTGGTAATCTGGAGCTTGTCCACATCATCAACACTAGCAAGGGTAGGCATATCCGCAGAAGAGGAATGCATTGCCCCCAATTGCTGATCTTTCTTAACTTGGCGATAGGCCAACCCTGCCAAAACAACAAGCACTACCGCACCAATGACAATCTGTTTATTATGTGAAAGCGTCATGGGTATTCCTTCTAAAATGAGAGTATGAGTTAGTTATACTTACACGGATGCATCATTCTCATTACGCAAGGACAAGATGACTTCGACGAGCTAGACGAGCACGCCATCGCATTACGCCATATCCAGAGAACAACACAGGGATTCCTAATAGAAGAGTCATCATGACTAGCATTTGCGTCTTCTTCCTAGCTTGCCTCAATTCTTCATCGCGTCGCTTTAACTGTTCTTCAGTTTCATTGGGATCAAAATTGGGCTTGCTGATCTCTCCATAAACCAAGCTTGGTTCAGTTAAAATTTTCGCAGAAACCGCCAGCAGGTCCATATCTCCAGATAACCAATCCAGTGTATTTTTGAAGGCCAAGATCGTGCCAGTAAGAGCCTGTTGAGCATAGGGACCCGCCAACTGTTGCAATTGCTCATCGCCCCCTCCACCAAAGGGCATCATACCCACCTGCGGCATATCAGGCCCATTTCCAGCACGCGCGAAAGGATTTGCTAAGAATTGAGAAGAAGCAAGGATAAAGATGCGAGCTGGAGCACTGCTTTTCTCCGGTGTTTCAATCCCCTGCTTATCGCCTGAAGGGAAGGCTGTATGAATGGTTCCTTCCACCTGAGCAGCAATGCCGTACTGGGCCCACTCACCCTTAGGACGCCATTGCTGGAAGGGGCGCAGATCGACACGTTCATCCTGCACTCGGACAGAACGCGGAGTAGAACGAGCTATAATTTTAGCCGTCGTTAACTCAGGTTGCTTTTCTGGGTGGAGCACAATCGATGATGCAAACGGAACAACCAACTCAGGAATTCTAAAGAACCCTGGGAAGGAGACATCGAGCAGTTGTTCATTTCCTAAAAAGCGAGCATCATCCTGGACATCCAAAAACTGAGGGAAGCGTGCACTAGCAATTCCCCCTTGCGTCAACATATTCACCCGAAAGGAACGACCAAAGTCAAGAATCACATCTTTACCGATCTCAATTCCATAGCCATTCATCAACTGATCGAGCTTATGAAGATTGAGCTGTGCTTGCATTATGGCATCGCCAGCCTTCACTTCTACAGCGCTCACGAAAAGAGCAAGCGCTTTACCTTTGAGAAGAAATTGATCGATACGCCGAAGCTCTTTCTCATTAAGATCCTTTGAAGGTTGTGTGATCAACAATCCATCGAACCCGGCATCGATTTCTACATCTCCATCTTTTAAATCGACATCTTCCAGTGTATAGAAAGGGAAATTCTGTTGAATCACCTGCTGCATCGAAAACCGCCCCATGTTTGATGGGACAAGGTTATTTTCAGAGAGCTTGATTTCATCATGGCCGGTAAGCACTCCTATCTTATGCTTGATCTGATCGCCTCGATCGCGCACTTCACGGATCTTATTGGTAATCCAGAATTCCAGCCCTTCGGTACGATCAGGAGGGAGAAAAGGGATTTTATCTTTATCCGCACCATATTTAAAGACAAGACCCATAAAGCCTTGAGTAACTGCAGCAGCCTGTTGATCTGTTTCACTAGCTTCGCCAAAAGGTTGCTCAATTAGTCCGGCTTCTTTTGCGATTCTTTTTTGTTCTTCGTCTTTAGAGTCAATGATTTGATAATCAAATTTCTCCTGTCCCGCATCTTTGTACTCTTGCAAAAGATCTCGAAGATCGCGGACAAAGGCATCAAGCTTTGGAAGCCCTCTCGTGACGTAAGCATCCACTTGCAGCGTCTGCTTCATAGAACGCAACAGACTGCCGCTCCCCTTGGAGAGAGTAAATCGCTCTGCTTTGGTCACATCGAACCGTTTCGCAACCCCTACTGCCGACAGAACATTAATCGCTATTAAAATCCCAGCAACGAGAAGAAGAAAAATGCTGCTCTCAGTCGCTGCTCGTACTTTCTTTTCCATCATGTTGTCGTACCCTACTTATGACCACTTTCTACTCTCAAGAGAGCGAAAAGCGATTAACAGACATAAAACTGTAATCGATAGGAAATAAACGATCGCTCTTGTATCAATAAGGCCCCTTGAAAAGGGGATAAACCGTGATTGAAAGCTAGTGAACGCGATCACGTCTCCAAATACACTGCGAGTCCCTTCTGTAAGACCCCCAATTGCATAAAGAAAGCCAAGCAATGCGGCCGTAAAAAAGAAAGCTATCACCTGACTTTCTGTAAGACTAGAAAACAAGAGCCCTACCGCTACCCCTGCAGCACAGAAAAGAGATAATCCCAGATAACCGGACCATACAGGCCCCCAATCCAAAGCTCCAAGGTGCCATGGCCACACAAACATCACCACAGGATACAGAAAAGTCATCGCGAGCAACACAAAAGTCATCCCCAACGCACCGAGATATTTGCCCAAGATGACTTCGCTATCGGTAACAGGAAGCGTAATTAACAGCTCAAACGTACCAGAGCGTTTTTCTTCCGCAATCGCCCGCATGGTCACCAAGGGGATCACAATGATTGTAAGTATCCAAGGGAGAAACTCAAACATCAGGCCAATGCTGGCGCGATCGACCTGCCATACTCCTCCCCGATAGAGAAAGAAATAAGCTCCAAGACCGATCATGCTCAGGCCTACCACTACATAAGCCACAAGAGAGTCAAAATAAGCGCGCAGTTCTCGCTGAGCAATCGTGAAGGTGTTTTTCATCGCAGTCAATTTACCCTTTCAATTCACAGAAACCTGACCACTGGAGCCAGCTATCTCTTTCATGTCTCTTGAAGAGGAATCCAACCTCCGACTCATTCGGGAGTCTCCAATTGTGAGATCTCGGAATACATCTTCGAGACTTTGAGTATCTTTATGCATCTCGAGAAGAACCCACCCTTTGTCAGTAATGGCACGGAAAAGCTGTGGACGGATGTCTGCTTCGCGATCGCTTGTAATCTCGAAAGCGTGCGCTTTTTCTTCTGTAGCGAGCGGGATCACTTGGTCCACATGAGGGATCTTTTTAATCAAGGCTACCACCTCATCTTGTTTAGGCGCAGATCCCGTACCAAGATAAGCAGAAGGATCGGCTCCCACACTATCTTGAACTGAAACAAGATATCGAATTCTACCGCTCTTCATCCGGATCTCTTCTAGAGGACCATCCGCCACAACACGGCCTGAAGAGATGATGATCGCTCGCCCGCAGGCAGATTCGACTTCAGACAAATTATGCGTGGACAGCAAAATGGTTCTCTCGGTTCCAATTTGCTTTAAATACTGCAAAAATTCAGCCTTTTCGTTTGGGTCTAAATCGCTTGTGGGTTCATCGAGGATCAAAATGGGAGGATCGTGAATGAGCGCTTGAGCAAGACCAACACGCTGCCGATACCCATGCGATAAATGCCTAATTTCTTTCCCCAACACTTGAGCAAGACCGCACACTTCAATCACATGCTTCGCTCTCTTAGGAAAAGCGACCGGGTCCAATTGCCTTAAATCTGAAGCGAAACGGAGATACTCAAGCACCCCCATCTCCAGATAAAGCGGAGCCCGCTGAGGTAAGTATCCTAAACTGCGGCGTACAGAGAGGTGATCATCAAAAATATCATATCCTTTAATGCGAGCCGTCCCCTGGGTAGGAGCAAGGAAACATGTCAAAATCCGCATCGTCGTTGATTTGCCTGCTCCATTAGGCCCCAAAAACCCCACGACCTCCCCCTGCCGAACCTCAAAACTAACCCTATCAACAGCCCGAAACGAACCATAACTTTTGGTGAGGCCATGGGTATAAATCATGACATCCGTAGACATATAGGCTCCCATTCACACGCATAAAACTTTGTGTCATTTTGAGCTTCTTCACTCAACCCAACAGAGGGAGAAGAAGAATCCCCGCAAAAGATACTACTGAAGAAATGTAATCTGTCAACCAAGCAATCAAATTCCCTCGTTTTTTCTCGATGCAGACCGACTCAGTTGGACTTTTTCCGATCACCTTGATGGAATCCACGAGTAGCACTGGTAGAGAGGAGAGGGAATACTTCAATTGTTCGATGAAGGATCGGCGAGCCAGCAAATCCATGTTCTTTTGTTGTCCAGAGATCTGGTTGGACACGAAGCAACGCCTCACGAAAACCATAGCGATATTCACGGATCCCCTTCCACTCCGTTTGTTGACTAGCCATTTCAACAAGCGCATTGCATGCCAAAACAGCGGCATCACGCCCCAACGCCATCCACCAATCCGGTGGACGAGCAAATGCACCCCAAAAATCGTAAAGCTCATCATTTTCTAAAACAACTTCCTTGTTAATAGCTGGTTCAAGCACAGGGAATTGGCCTGCAGAGGCAACCAGAACAGTCGCATGAGGAAGAGGTCTGGCCACAGTTGCCGAAGCAAGACCTAAAGCGATAACACCTTTCGCTTTTCGCTCAGCCGCTTGCTCAAGAAAATCGATCGCACATCTTTTTTCTCCAGTTAAAAGCCAAAGACGCTGTCGCTTCCAGTCAATCAGAGGAACCAAACCACCCATCATTGAAAAAGACTGCTGGCAAGCTGGTTCTTCAAAGTGGGACTCCGTCGAATCCTCCCTCACTCCTTGATCCCACTCCAACTTTTGTGCATGAAGCGCGCTAACAAGAACCTCTTCTTCCTGCTCGCGAGAACTCCCCACAACGAACCCATACGCCCCCCCCTTTCCAGCTGAAGGCATAGCCAAAAGCATAACAGGCACCGATGCTGTTTGACTCCATGCTAATGCTTGATCAGCAGACTCGCTTGTCAGTGCCGCAAAGATGACCACAGCACCCGATTGCTCAAGCACCGCCAGCGCATGCTCCATCCCCCCTACCTCTTCCTCCCGTTTGATTAGAAGACGGGGCCTATCCTTAGGATCTCTTTCCTTGTACATACGCTCTAATGTCCAGGTCATTCCTTGCAATACCGCAGCGGAACTCTCTGCAAGCGCTTGAGTCGCCGAAGTAATCACAACCCCAAGCGCAGCCTCCTCTCTTTGATGAACAATAGGATGCGCCTTTTGAAGTGCAAGACTCGCAAGAAAAGCCCTCTTTTCAGGGGATAGAAAACGAAGCCCCTCATCAAAACTCCATAACCAATGCGCTAACTCAATATTTTGATCGCGAAGCGCAACGTCGACCAAACATTCCTGAAGGATTTCTCTGACCACTCGGCTCATCGGAGCCATGCGACTCTGCCTCTTCCGATCGCGAAGAGCTCGCTCAAGAGCCCAGTAAGGTTGATGTGAAAACAGATCTGCAATCTCACGACGCACTCTCAAGCGCCGTATTTCTGGCACCGAATTAAGCCACATGTCCGCATAGCCAAACAGTTCCCCCGCGCTTCCCTCTTCTGAGACTGTCAGCGTCATCTCTTCACTCCACAATTCCTGCGATTCTTCGTCAACCAGCTTACCTGCAAGAGGAGAAAGCAGTTGTTTTGCATGAGCAATATCCCCCCGTTTTCTATACAAACGAGCGCGCACAACCATCATGCGATCGCGAGCAACTCCAGGAGAGATCGATTCAACCGCTTTGAGCCAGCGCTCCGCCTGATCCCACTCCCCTCTCTCGATATGGAGGAGAGCTATATCGAGAAAAACAAAAGGGATAAGGCCATCTTGAGAATACCTTTTCAAGAAATCCTGAAGCCGATCCAGCATGCGCTGCTGGGCAACAGGGTCTTGGACACGCCAATCGATACCCATTGCACGAAAAGCGCTCGCGGCCGTGACAGAGTACGGCAAAGAAGGGACAGGGCACATCGAATCCCTCCGACGAGCGCAAGACAGGAGGATTCCCAGAGTCAACCAAATGGGGTTCCATCGCTTCATCATCTTTACTCTTACCCTATTCCTCTGATAGAGAACTGAAGAAGTTTTTACTGTGTCCCCTTTCCTGATTCAAAGTCACCCCAAGCATTGAGGAGTATAAAACTATGGCAAAGATAGATCTGACATATAGCACATCGGGTAAAGTGCGCCGTGTGGCTGTAATTGGAGGAGGATTAGCTGGTCTTGCCACGGTCGTTAAACTGTGTGAGGCAGGTGTCCCTGTCGATCTTTTTTCCCTTGTTCCTGTTAAACGTTCTCATTCGGTTTGTGCTCAAGGTGGAATCAATGCAAGTGTCAATACGAAAGGAGAAGGGGACTCTCCACAGATCCATTTTGAAGAGACTGTGTATGGGGGCGATTTCTTAGCCAATCAACCTCCTGTGCGGGCAATGACTCAAGCTGCACCAAGCATCGTTGCCATGTTAGATCGTATGGGCGTCCCTTTCAACAGGACTCCTGAAGGCTTCCTCGATTTCCGGCGATTTGGAGGAACACTCTACCACCGCACAGCATTCTCTGGAGCAACAACAGGGCAGCAACTGCTTTACGCATTAGATGAGCAAGTACGCCGTTATGAAACTGTCTATGCAGAAGATGCCCGCGGGATCGTGATTCCAGGCGAGCGGATGGTCCGCAAATTCGAATGGTGGGATTTTCTAAGCTGTATCCTCGACGATGAAGGGATTGTGCGTGGGCTGGTCGCCCAAGATGTGAAAACCATGGAAATCAAAGCGTTCCCCGCGGATGCCGTCTGTCTAGCGACAGGAGGCCCCAACATCATTTTCGGACGTTCGACCAATAGCACAATTAATACAGGGACAGCAGCCAGCGCCGTGTATCAGCAAGGGGCGTGCTATGCAAATGGTGAATTTATCCAAGTGCACCCCACAGCAATACCAGGGGCAGATAAACTTCGCCTCATTTCAGAAAGTGCAAGAGGAGAGGGAGGACGTGTGTGGGTCCCCAAGGATCCTAAAGAGAAACGCGCTGGACGCGATGTGCCGGAAAAGGATCGATATTACTTCCTCGAAGAGAAATATCCCGGATACGGGAACCTCGTGCCTCGTGACATCGCAAGCCGAGAGCTCTTCCATCTCTGCTTTCATGAGAAGAGAGGGATTTACAATCCGTCCAGTGAAAAGAATGAGAATGAAGTGTACTTGGATGTAACCCACCTGCCCAAGACCATTCTGCATAAAAAGCTGGCAGGAATTCTGGAGATCTATGAAAAGTTCGTGGGAGAAAATCCTTATGAAAATCCGATGCGGATCTTCCCCGCTGTCCATTACTCGATGGGTGGCCTCTGGTGTGACTTCGAGCGCACACACGATGGCCTCCTCATGCCTGGATCGCCACGCAACCAGGCAACCAACCTGCCGGGGCTCTATGCCGCAGGAGAAGTGGACTACCAATACCATGGAGCCAACCGGCTAGGGGCTAACTCGCTGCTATCCACCCTTTATGCTGGATTGATAGCAGGTCCTGCCATCGCAAGTTACCGAAAAAACATGAAGGTTAGTTCTTGGGATCTCCCCTCCTCGCTCTTTGAAAAAGCAGAGGCTCGAGAAAAAGAACGCTACTCGCGCCTATTAAAAATGGAAGGGAAAGAGAATCCGTATCAGTTGCACAAAGAGCTGGGAGCCACCATGCTCATCGACTGTACTATCGAGCGCCATAATGCGAAACTCGCTGCTGTTCTCGCTAAGATCGATGAGCTCGAAGAGCGCGCACGTCATATCCAAACGCTGGACTCAAGCCAACACACAAATGCCTCAGCTCAATTCACGAGGCATCTCTTCAACATGATCGTCCTCGCACGCGTTATCGCTACAGGAGCCAAAAACCGAAACGAGTCGCGCGGTGCACACTACAAGCCCGAATTCAAAGAACGAAACGATACAGAATACCTCCGAACGACACTGGCCTTCCACGACGAAGGTCAGGAAGGGAAAGCTTCCTCTGTACGCTTCACCCGCGAATTTGATTATACGCTCAACGGTCAGCCAGTGTCTGTCACAGACACTGTCGACACTTCTTTGGTGACACCGAGAGCACGTAAGTACGAGCAGGCGGGTGCAGCCAGCGCGGTTTTTAAAGAGAAGGCAACTTAACACGCCATCATGATATCACAAGCTCTTCGATAGGAACTCAGCCCAGGTAGAGTCAACCGCATAGGCGAAGGGAACACAAACCATGTTAACCAAAACTGTGAAATTAAGAATTAGACGCCAAGACGGACCTCAATACCCTGAGACGAAACGATGGGAGGAATTTGAAGTCCCCTGGCAACCTCAAATGAATGTGATCAGCGCATTGATGGAGATCCAAAAGAATCCAGTGACTGTTGATGGGCAACAGGTTGCACCAGTTGTGTGGGAATGCGTTTGTCTAGAGGAAGTGTGCGGAGCATGCACGATGCTGATCAATGGACGGGTTAGTCAATCATGCACAGCGCTGATCAATCGCATCGCCCCTCATGGAGAAGTCATTGTCCTTGAACCAATGTCCAAGTTCCCTCTTGTACGCGATCTGATGGTGGATCGTTCAAGGATGTTCAACGATCTCAAAAAGGTCAAAGCGTGGATTCACCTGGACGGTTCTCATGACCTGGGACCAGGGCAACGCCAGTCGCAAGCAAATCAGGAGATCACCTATCCGCTATCTCGCTGTATGACTTGTGGCTGTTGCCTAGAAGCATGTCCTCAAGTCCATCCATCGTCCTCTTTCATTGGTCCAGCTGCTATCAGCCAGGTTCGTCTCTTCAACCTTCATCCTTCTGGCAAAATGCATGCGGCAGAGCGGCTCCAAGCGCTCATGGGAGAAGGAGGAATTCAAGACTGTGGAAAAGCGCAAAATTGTGTAGAAGTTTGCCCCAAAGAAATCCCACTCGTTGATTCGATTGCTCAGGTTGCAGCGGATATCACCAAGCAGCTTCTCTCAGAGGTTTTTAAATAAGCCGATGAGAGATGCGCTCGCCCCTCTGTTGGACAGGGTCCTGGAATCTTGCAGCCAGGGACTCCAGGCGCGTGAACCGCTGCTGCAGTGGCTCCATCTCCTGAGCGAATGGAACCAACATGTGAATCTAACAGCCGCATCGTCCGCCAGCGAACTTGTAGAGCTAATGGTTACAGATGCTCAAATCCTTAGCGAACGGATACCGTTCTCAGCAACCGTCGTTGATGTAGGCACAGGGGGGGGTAGCCCTGGCCTAGCCCTTGGCATTCTACGTCCTGATCTGCACGTCACCCTTGTTGAACCGCTGAGCAAGCGGGTCGCTTTTTTACGAACTACTTTGCACCGGATCGGTCGGGATAATTTCCACCTGGAGCCTGTCCAGGGAGAGAGGCTCCTAGCGGATAGCCCACGTTTTGAAGTGGCCATGAGCCGAGCAACTCTTCCCCCTATTGAATGGCTTCAGTTAGGTGTCCAATTAATCAAAAAAGAAGGAGGAGTTTGGTTATTCTTAGCAAAGGAATCCCCCCCTTCGTGGAATGCTGCAATCTTAGAGGAGCTGGTCCCTTACCAGTGGCCCTTTCGAAAAGAGTACAAGCGTTCTGCAGCTCGATATCGTCGCCAACTGCTCACACCCAGTTGAACTCCCTATAGAGATAGGACCGAGCTTGAATCATGAAGCCAAATGAATCCGAGATCGATCATATCCAAGAAAGAGCCTACCATCTCGCGAAGAGACGTCAGGAAACGCTCACAACGGTTCACTTGCTGGCAGCCCTTCTCGAAAAACCGTCTCATGCTTGCGATCTGCTCCGAGAACGGAAAGTAGAGATTCATCCTCTCCTGGAGGGAGCAAAAAAGGGAGATGTTCAAGAGAACCCAGATACCTTCCAACGGTTGATTAAGCGAAGTCAGCTCTTTGCCATGCGTTCCCCAGTACAAAAACCAGGGGCCATTCATGTTCTATTCTCCCTATGTCAAGCCCGCAACAGTATAGCTTATCTCATTCTGGAACGGCACGGCATCGATATTACCAAGCTCCGAACTGCTGCGATGCAGCTTGCTTTGGGACTTGTAGGACCCCGACGCTTCGTCACAATTCCAGGCGAAGCACACACTGCATCCATCAACCGTGTCTACCAATCGACACTCTCTTCACCTCTCGCTCACTCCCCAAAGGACAGGTGCGGGAAAGAGAAAAAAAACCCTTCTTCCGTCTCCCCAATTCCGCGCTCAGGTTCTCCTTCACCAGCCCCTCCCTCAGCCCATCCTCCCACCCTTTCACCGAGGAAACCAGCTTCTTCGACACGACCTGTTATACAGAGAAAAATGATGGCTACTTCGTGTAGCCTTAAACCTCATGCAAACCGGTTCTCCCTCGATCCAAAGTGCTATCCTTTACTCAACCAACTGGGTAAAAACTTGACCCTCGCAGCCGCTTCCGGACAACTGGACCAAGTGGTAGGCAGACAACGCGAGATCGAAAAAGTACTGGATATCCTCGCCAAACGGGAAGGAAATAACCCCTGTCTCATCGGCCCTCCTGGAGTGGGAAAGACCAGTATTGTACGGGGAGTCGCTTTCCACACGGCCTTCACATCTCACCCACTCGATGAGCGGATCCTGATCGAGGTGACGATTCCTGCTCTCCTAGCAGGAACAGGAATGCGCGGCTCTTTGATTGAAAAACTAGCCCAACTCAAACTTGAAGTGCAGCGTGGAGAAGGGAAAATTATCCTCTTCTTCGATGACATGCACAGTCTCTTTGAAGAAGCAAATGAAGAGGGACTCTGTGAGTTCAAGGTAGCCCTCAGCCAACGAGAATTTGCGTGCATCAGTGCTACAACTGAGGAACAGTACCGCAGGATCCTGGAAGAACATGCAGGCCTTACCCGCCGTTTCACCGCTGTTGAGATAGAAGCCCCCTCTTCTGAACAAGCGCTGGACATCATCCAACAAGTCTCCCTCTCTTTCGCAACCTATCATCAAGTGCAATATCCATCAGAATCGCTGAAGGCAAGTGTCCAATGGAGTAGCCGGTATCTCTCTGATCGCGCTTTACCTGATCAAGCGATAAGCCTTCTCGACCTGGCCGGAGCGCGTGCTCGCCGCAAAGGGCTCTCTCAAGTCCAACCTGAACAGATCGCAGAAATCGTCTCTGAAGTTGCAGGAGTCCCAAATGAGCGCCTCCTTGAAACTGACCACGATCGGTTATTGCGGGTGGCAGAAGTCCTGGCACGACGAATCGTAGGTCACTACGATGCGATTCAACGGATTGCCGCTGTCCTCCGCAGGCACGGCTCCGGGCTTCAGGCTGCAAGACCGATCGGTTCCTTTCTTCTGCTAGGCCCTACTGGCATCGGGAAAACCGAAATGGCTAAAGCGATCGCGGAATTCCTCTTCGGCTCTCCCTATGCGCTCACCCATCTCGACCTCTCCGAATATGCAGAGTCCCATTCGATCGCCAGACTGATCGGTTCCCCCCCTGGATACATAGGCCACGAAGCGGGTGGACAGCTGACATCCGCTGTCAGACGGCGTCCCTATCAGGTTATCCTACTCGACGAAATGGAAAAAGCCCACCGAGACGTTCTCGAACTATTCCTTCCCGTCCTCGACGAGGGGCGACTGACAGACGGCCAAGGGCGTACCGTTAACTTCACGAACACTGTCCTCATTCTTACATCCAATCTAGGATCTGAAGTCGCATTGCCAGCTCAGTCGAAAGGACGGATGGGGTTCCTCCCTTCCGCCCAAGACATGACCAGGACGTACACTGACCAGGTCATCGCCAGCGCCAAAAGCGCGCTTCCTCCTGAACTCTTCAACCGCTTTGACGAAATCCTCGCCCTGGCCCCCCTCACACGCAAGGATGTGGCCGAGATCGCTAAACGGATGCTAACCTCTCTTATACAAGAAATAGAGCGCGTGCACCGAATCCACCTCCAAGTAGACCCTCAAGTGATCGAAATTTTACTCGATGCCGGCGGCTTTGATCAAGAAATGGGGGCTCGACCTATGCGTCGAACCCTCAGTCGACTTATCGAAGCCCCCATCGCAGAGATGCTCCTTCAGAAAAAGCTACCTCAAAACAGCACTCTCCACATAAGAGAACACCAAGGGCAACTCGCCTTTTCCTCCTCAGCACCTCCAAACGCTCTTTAAACAACTCATGCAGAAAAGAAGAAAGGATAATCGCTGCCACGGGTTTCTTGCTATTAACGTTACTTCAACCTCTCTTCCTGATTCTTCAAACTCGATAGGCTAAACAAGCAAGAATCTCCCTTCCTCTCTCAGTAGCATGACCCTTAGTAGTATGATACAGTTCATAACATATGCAAAATATGGTCTATTCTCCTGGTCTTCAGTGTCAGATCAGGGGAGGCGGAGAACACAGCCCAGGGTCTTGGCTTGTGGAATTCGAATGGGACGACCCGCTAGGCCATCTTCGATCGCTTTTGCAAGAAAGGAAGTGGCGTCGGAGCTAAGATGCGAGCGGTCTGAATCAATCCCACCTTGATAGAGGATTTTGCCTTCGGGACTGATGACAAGAGAATGAGTGGCATATTCAGCATGCACTGCATTGGCGAGCGTTGCACCTGTATCGAGGAGAATAGGAAAGGGGTAGCCACGCTCGTGTTGCTCTCGAATGAGATCATCCTGAAAGAGACCTACTTCGGAAGCAACCCCCCAGAATTGGACTCCCAAACGATGGTAGAGGTTGTACAACTCGATCAAACGGGCGTCGTGGGCGCGTTGGCAAGGGCAAGTCGGCGAGAAAAAGACAAGGACCGTCAGTCGAGATTTGGTGACTGCCTGATTGAGGAGAATCGGTGATTCCCCGCTGTTCTCGAGAAAGACAGAAGGGACAATAAGAGGTCTTGCTGTTTTACAGCCGATAAAGCAAATCACAATCCAAAGAAAAGCAATGAAGTGCATGTTAAAACCACGAACGGATTAGCGTTAAGAAGACGCCTGCATGGGCTGTCCCATTCCATAACCAATGTGAAACCGGTGGGACCATATATCCCCCCCCTTGTAGTCTCCAGGTATCCATAATGGGGAGTGTACCAGATAAGCTGGCCACCATCGAGGCTCGACTGGTACCAGGGATCGATGCTTCGTTGACAGCCATATCCCCTTCCAGAGCATAGCGGAAAGAGAACGCTATCCCCGTTTCGTTTTTAAACAAGTAAGCCCAGCTCCCAATGAACCAAACCTGAGTCCCCAACATTTGCTTACTGCCGAATACAGAACGGGGGATGCGTTGAGTAACCACTGTGGTCCAATTGACTAGAGAACGACCCCATACTTGCTCAAGAGCAATCGCACCAGTCCCCTGCCATGAACCTGTCCCTGTTTCATCTGTTAAAAGAGGGCGCTCTGCCTGATCTGCAGGAATCCCTGTAGGTATGACAACCCCAACCAGCACAGCAATCCCCGGCCAATAAAGGTTTTTCCCAGCCAAAAAGAAATCATAGCGCGCGCTCAAACGAACATCTCCAAGTCCCCCCCCAAATGAGGAAAGGTTTTTGGCTTCGCGATAATTCCAGACCATTGGAACGATCAGGTGGACTTGCCCCATCTCCAGCCAGCGGACGGAGGCAAACAACTCCCCTCTTCCATTAATATCCGATGTACCTTCGGACAAAGGTCTATATTCTCCTTCTGGACCAAAAGATCCATATATTTTTTCGACAAACGTTTGCATACCCACCAACGCATCTTCATGAAGCGCGAGCCGTCCAGGATTAAGGACAGCTGCCCCTGAGCAGCATGCCTGCGCGTAAACAGAACGAGAGATTAAAAGAACTAGGCTAAACAAAATCCCTCTTTTCCACCACTGCATCACGTACTACTCCACACGTACACGCACATCTAGCTCGTCCTCTAATGGGCCCAAATCTTTTGTACGAAAGCGTGCATGCAGAAGCCATAAACCAGCTTTATGAAAAAGAATAGGAGCGACCTGGTATTTCCCATTCCCCCGAGCCTCGCTCTCGGGTTGTTTCTTAGGCCGACAGCCACATCCAACCATCGAATGAGTCATTTCTACAACTAGATTATTGACGGGTTGTCGAGTGATGAAATCAGTGACTTGATATTCCGCGGTAGCATCACCAAGACGGAGCGGAGAAGGGGTCATGCGTAATTCAACATAGAAATGTTTTCGTTTGCTCTCCCCCTGGAACAAAAGGGGGGAGACGCTTGACTTCTCCTCTGCTTCTCCTTGCTGACTCATATCTTGGCTTGCATCCTCTCCCCTCTCCTCTTGAGCATTAGGAGGAGGATTGGGATCCACACTCGTACAAGAAAGAAAAGAGAAAATAGCTAGGATGGATAAACTTGCTTTCATGAGGAGGGTTGTATCTTAAGACCGACATGAATAGGGTGCGACTTGATGTCGCAGGAGCTTCCTCTCTGAGGGAACGATCTGCATAAATAAGTATCCATTCTTTCATTCTGTTTTTTAATAAACCAGCCAACCTCACGGAAACCATCTCATGGATACATCTTCCCAGCGCTCTTCTTCGCCAAAAAAACTGATTTTCTTATCAGTCACTATCGGAGCTGCTCTTCTCTTCTCAGTTTACGCCATGCTCTGGTCTTTCAATCGATTGCCTCGCTCTTCTCCCCCCCCACTTTTGGGTCAGATGCCCTCTTTCGAGATGCTCAATCAAGAAGGGAAGACAATAAATGATACAGATCTTAAGGGTTCCATCCTAATCATCGATTTCTTCTTTACCCGCTGTCCAAGCATTTGCCCACGGCTCACTACACACATGGTCGAGATCGATCAATCTCTTCTTAAGCGATGGAAGGAACTCGCGAATCCACTCCCTGTTCGTCTGCTCTCCATTACCGTTGATCCAGAAAATGACACCCCTCCCCAACTCCTCCGGTACGCCCAGAAATATGGTGCAGATGCTTCCAGGTGGTTCTTTTTGACGGGGGAGAGCCAGGATCTTGACCGTGTGGTGATTCAAGGGTTTAAACTATTCTACCAAAAGGCCAATCCCAGTGCTGGCATTATGGAAATCATGCATGGCAATTGGTTAGTCCTCGTCGATCAGAAAGGGAACATCCGCGGTTACTACGACGCGGAAGATGCACAGCGAGCCAAACAGCTCCTGCGCGATGTTGAATGGCTCGCCCTACAAAAACCACATGAACTTTAAAGTCAAAAGAGTCACTAAAAATATCTTTGCATTTCTCTGTTGGTTGGCCCCCTTGACTTATGCGGAGCCATCCTCCCCCCTTCCATCTGCCCCAGGGGAGAAGAGGCTCGAAGCTCGCCTCCTCGCCCCTTGCTGCTTGAATCAATCACTTGATGTACACGAATCGGATCTTGCCCAACAGCTTCGTAAAGAGATCCATGAACGTCTCCTGGCAGGCCAATCCGATGTTGAGATTGAACGTGAACTCATCCTCCGTTATGGCGATCGAATACGGGCCGTCCCAGTTGGAGATCCTTTCAAAAAGATAGCCTCTGGTTTTCTCGCCGCACTCGGTCTTGCTGGGATGGGATTGGTCTACCTCGCTTACTCCTGGCGAAAAGGCTCTTCTATTCTCTCTTCCACGTCCTCGTCCTCTTCATTCGAATCGGAATTGCAAGTACCTGATGAATACGATAAACAGATCGACGAAGAACTACTTCGCTCACAGATAAAATAGAATCTCCTCCCTTCCTTCATGAATCCTCCCGTTTCTCCATCAAGCCTATCGCTGTATGAGGCCATCCTTCTGTTGCAAACAGAGGATGAATGCAAACGATTTCTAGAAGACCTCTGCACTCCACAAGAGAGAACCGCGATGGAAGAAAGATGGCGTGTCTGTCAGCTATTAGACACGAAACAGTTCTCCTATCGAGATATCCATCAGCAAACAGGAACGAGCTTGGCTACCATTGTACGCATCGCCAGATACCTCAATCACGAGCCTCAGCAGGGTTATCAAGTGATCTTAAAACGGATCAAAAGAAAATCTAGAGCCAAGACAATTTAATCGTTAAGTCAGGCAGATCCACTTTTTTTACCTTCATGCGAGCGCGCAGTACCTCCCCTAGTTTAGCAAAGGACTGTCCCTTCATCTGCATCAACACCAACAAATGATACAGCAAATCATCTGTCTCCCCAAGAAAATCAACATCCGACTCAGTCACCGCAGTGAGTGCCACTTCAACCTCTTCTTCACCTGCTTTCTGCGCTACTTCTTTAATGCTATCCCACCTGTAAGGAAGAAGTATAGTTCCCTTCCTCTGGATGTTGAAAGCAGGATTAAATGATATCCATGAGATCCGAAAGAGCCCCTATCCCAGGGGTAGGACACTCCCCAAAACAAGAAGAAGAGTCCTCTCATGGCATGTCGGGCCACACAAGGCTCTGCATAGATCAGCAGACCATCCCGATCGCAATCCATGCAGATTCCACGCACACATAAATAGTTCCCGGAAGTTTACCCTTTTTTCCAAAGGGAATAGCGGCTCCAACTACAAAAAATCACCCTTTTGCTTGTGATGGTTTTCTGCAAAGTGTCTGGATTCATAAATCCGAGCACCAGAATTTTGAGCGTCCTGGAATCCTCTACAATAACAGGCAGCAACCCTCTCACCTTTTCAAAATCTAATTGTTCGAGCTCTATTCAGCTCCCATTCGGATTTGGACGGGAACTCCCTGATGACTGAGATCTATTTTGAGCTAATTGATGTACAAAAGGCGCTGAGGGAATACACTCGTAGCCAGCGCACCGCTGACATGAGCAAGCATCAGCACTTCTCTAAAGTCCTCCTTCGTCCCAGTCACACCTGAAGCGATTAGAGGAACTCCAATCCACTCCCGCAAGAGCTGGAGCCAACCGATATCATCCCCCTGCCGCACACTGTCAACATTCATGCAGTTTAAAGTAATCTCTCCTGCCCTTCATTCTTGAGCCTCGTGAACCCAATTCTGAGTCGATCGTAGAGTAGACCAACTTCGATGCAAGTTACTTGTATACTAATAGACTACAAAACATCCTTTCTCCGAAAAGCTACCGATCCCCACGACGACACACTGACTGCCAAATCATTCCACCAACTCTTCAATCAGAGAAGCTCTCTCCAGCGATGGGGAATTAATAGAAATTTTATCAGCACCATGTGTTAGGATCTGTTCTGCTTCCTGGACCATTCGAATCCCACACGCTACACAAAAGGGGATACAAACATAGCCAAGCTACCCGCTCCATCCATGCCAAGCTGATACAATGACCCTCGCTGCTTGCAATGATACCGTAGCAGACCAACTCATCTGCCCATTCCTTTGCACAGCATTCTGCAAATTCAAGGATATTACTCATCTCTTGATGATCTCGAAAGCGAACCCTTTGACTACTTTCCCATCTTTCACATCCAAACAAGGGGATAATCATTTTCTCTATCACGAGGAGAGTTCCTTGAGCGAAATAGTCTGTTCATAGAACGCTTTTCCAATCATTGCTCCCCGTACTCCCATCGCGCGCAGCAGCTGCACATCGCAGAGATCCCGAATCCAGCCCGATGCTTGAAGAGCAATCGCAGGATTTTGTTCAGAATATCCTGATAAAGAGCTACATGAGGCCCCTTTAAGTCCCGTCTTTTTCGACATCCGTACAGAGCACGTGCTTTGCCTCAGACAATTGATGGAAAGCTTCCCACAATGTCAATTCACTTTTCTTTTGCCACCCCTCCTCTCAAAAAGAAAATCCCACTCTGATCACGCCGACAATCGAATGCCAAGGTGGATTCTCCCCACACCGAATCCAGAAAGCCATTGGTGAACAAAAGAAGGATGATGAACACACACTCTCTCCACCACCATTCGACTAACCCCAAAAGACAAAAGCTCTTCTACATCCTCATCCTCTTCCATACGTACTCCACCACCCACTTGCATCGGGATAGAAACAGACTGAACTATCTCCCGCACAAGAGAAACCTGTCTGGCCCGAGGATAGCGTGCTCGGTCCAGATCAACCACATGTAACCAAGATGCTCCCTGCTCAACCCACTCCCTCGCGATTTGGACAGGATGTGTCGAATAGGCTGTAACCCGATCAAACTAACCTTAAAGTCAGCCATACACATTCCCCTTTTTGAATATCAATGGAGGGATAGATAATCACGTTGCTCATAAACTGAGAAAATAGGAAATCAAGCGGAGTCCCAGCTGACACGATTTCTCTGGATGGAACTGAACCCCATAGAAGTTATCACGTTGAACAATAGCGCTCAATGCACCGTCACAGGTGCACACAGCGACCGTCCACCGATCCACAGGTACCTTGTAACTGTAAGCAAAATAAAAATGTGGGGACTCCACCATATGACGAACGATAGGATGTTCTTGTTGGGTTCATTCCAAATTATCCCACCCCATATGAGGGATCATATAGCTCGGCGAATAGGTTATTTTATCCATTTTTTTATGAAATACGCCTATCCTTTCCACTTCTCCTTCTTCAGAAAACTCGTACAGGATCTGCATCCCCAAACAGACTCCGAGAACCGGTTGACGCAACTTCTTAATCACTGTCATGAGATGATCCTGGGTTAACTGAAGCATCGCGTAGTCCTGAGGATCCGAGCTACACTCTGCTTCCATTCCCAAATGAAGGAGACTATTAAACACAGACCTGAAATTCGCTCCACCGCTTTTGACAACAACAATTCTTTGCATAAAGTCCCTTTTGTAGAAGGAACCCTCCCATGCCTTCTTTCAATTGCCTGTTTCCATACTTTTCCAAATGCCTTGAAACTGCTCTCCATCATACGATGGTTATTTTCTCCCACTGTCCTGATATGAATCGCTGCTCCCAGATGAAAGGTAACCGTTGAGAAGAAGTATTTGACCATATCCGTGGGGAATTGTTGAATCCACGCCATCGGGAAATGAGCATCGAACATACAAGGTGCCCCTCCCCCCCAAATCAAGCGCAAGCCATGTGAGTGCCTCATCCATCGAACCATAAAGCCATACCTCTCTATCCCTCTCTTATCTCCCATAGCTTGCTTAAGAGCCTGGCCTAACACAATCGCAACATCCTTAGCCGTGTGGTGAGCATCGATATGCAGATCTTCTTGCGCCTGGATATTGAGCATCAAGCCCCCATGATGTGCAAATTATTCCAACATGTGGTCAAAAGAACCGATCCCTGGTTGGGATCGAGACAGGAGAAACCGGATCGAGATCTACCTGAAAAATTGTTTCTGTCTCTTTGTTTTTCCGAGAATATATAGCTTCTCTGGTTGGCTTCAGCACATGCAAAGAGCTACCGCTCAACACCTGCAATAGTAGCTCATTCTCTTGAGGACTCTCCACTGTAATACGGATCGTATGGGGGATCGACTAGCTCCTGTCGCGTACCAAAATCCCAGCTCTAATCAGTTTCTCATATAAGGCGCTCTCATCTGGTAATCTTAAGCAACAAAAAATTTGTCTCGCTCGGATAAACGTGTAGGACATTACGCAAGACACTCAGCTGATGAACCAACTTCTCCCGCTCTTCCTTCACCTCTTGGATTCGCTCCCTCATCAAGGATGAGCACAAAAGAGAACAGGGCGCGCAACGCAGCATAGACAGAAGGGATAGCCAGAGGATAAGGAGGGAGAATTTTCCTCAATGGAGCAGCGGCTAAGATGCCCAGTCGAGCTCCTACAAGCGCATAGGCTTTAGAGAACGGATGCATGACGACTAGGTTGGGATATGTTTTTAAGTGCCCCATCAAAGAATTTTGAGACGCGTAACGAATATAGGCTTCATCAACAGCTACGACGCTCGAACCTCCAACGCTTCACACAAAGAACAGATCACGCGAGGAGGGATACAGTTCCCTGTTGGATTATTGGGAGTACAAAGAAAGATCACCTTGATGGAAGGGGACCAAGCAGCCAACAAGCGCTCTGGATGAAACGTAAATCCTTCCTCTTCCTGGAGTGAGATAGAACGAACTTGAATCCCAGCTATTTCAGCAGCAACGCTATAATAGCCAAAAGCAGGTGGGGTAGTTACAACGGCGTCCAGTGATGAGACACAAAAAGCCCGAATCAACAGCTCAATTCCCTCATCCATTCCTCGTCCTTGCGTCAAGAGGAGGTGATCCGAAGGGACATTCATGATCTGAGACAATCAAGCGAGCAAAGGTGAAGGCTGTGGATTTGGATAGCGGTTCAATCTCTCTGTAACCGAATCGCCAGGATAGGGGGCACAAAAACTTTCTTCAGCATCAAGATGTACGAGTCCTTCTTCCACACCTTAGAGGGAGCAGAAGAGTAGTTGGACAAATGCAAGATCTCAGGTCTGACTAACTTTTTAAATCACCCCATTCTTTATCTCTCCTTACGAACTCAGTCGAGATGCATACTCACCGATCGCTAATGAGCAGAGAAGCCTTCCAGTGCAGCGCCACCACAGACCCTATTTCAAACAACCCCTCTAGCGTCAATTGTTGAAAGGTAATCGACTTCATAAACGTTTCTACACCCATTCCACTATAGACACACGCACACACGGTTGGCAATACATGGTTGGTTCCACTGGCACAGTCACCGACCGCCCCAGGCGTCCACGCACCCCAAAAGACAGAACCAGCATTGCGAACCCACTCGATATAATTCTCAGAAGCATTAATCTGGAGCATGAGATGTTCTGGCGCATAGAGATTAGAAATGTCAAAGCAGGACTTCAAATCTGGAGCAATTACAACTATGCTCTTTGCAAGTGACCGTTCAATGATCAATTTTCGTGAGAGATTTTCAATCTGCACGCGGATCTGTTTTTGTGTTTGTTGAGCAATCTGCTAACTAGGTGTAATCAACACCACCTGCGATTCTTCACCATGCTCCGCCTGAGCAAGTAGTTCACTTGCAATAAGATCCGGATCAAGCTCTTCATCTGCAAGCATAGCAGTTTCAGAAGGGCCAGCAGGCATGTCCAAAGCAGCATCTTGCGGATCAGCAGCCACTTGCAATTTGGTCTCCGTCACATGCACATTACCAGACCCAAAAATTTTATTCACCTTGGATCGTCACAATGTCATAGGCAAGCGCTGCGATCGCCTGTATCCCCCCTATAAATCTCTTTGACCCCGCACTTTAAAGCTATAAACAGAATCGCAGGACAAATAATGCCATACGGCAATCGGTAAGCAGCCTGCATCTTTTCTTCCGTCACTTTGAAATGTTCGAGACGAAATCGATCCCACTGAAGGGTAAATTGCCTCAGCGCATCATCCCCCTGCTGCCGAGCCTGACCAATTATCTCCCGAACCGAGCCGGAAATCGTTTTCCCTCTCCCGATACAGTGGCGCACCATGAGCTTCTGCTTTTCTACGTCACATCCCCAAGCTCTGTCCAAACAAACCGTTTCATCTTTATTCCATACTCTTTTCAATAGGCACCACGAGAATCGAAGTCGCCCCCAACGATTTCAGTTGTTTTATCGTATTCCAAAACACATCCTCTCGACTGACAGCGTGCAGGGCAACCTTGCTGCTCATCCCTCGTAACTCAACAACGGTGGTGGATTCACGCCCTGGAAGTGCCTTACAACCCAGAGGCAGCTTTTCTTTGTCCACATGAAGCATGATACATTTGCTGGTTGTTGCGTGAATGACTCCCTTCATTCTAAGCAACAGTTGATCTAGAAGGACGCGCTTGTTCCCCTGAACAGCATCAGGGTTCCCTACCAAAACTGCCTGGCTGTCTAGGACATGCTCTATTTCTTGGAGGCCATTCTCGATAAGTGTCCACTCTGTCGACACGAGATCGCAGATCGCATTTGCAATCCCTATCTTAGGAGCCATCTTTACCGAACCGTGCATGACCACAACCTGACTCTGAATCCCCCTCGCATCCAAGAAATACTTCAACGTATTCGGATATAAGGTAGCAATTGTACACCCTTGGAGACTAGCAACAGATTCGAGATCGCACATACTACTTTCAAGAAGACCAAGGATATCGTCATCCCTTACAAACAAAAAATCGATCCCTAACTGCCTTTCTCTGAACAGAAGGTGATTTGGATGAACTCTCCAAATCAAGACCACACTGTTTTAACAGATTGAGGTTCCCCTCTAAAAGCCTTCCTGACTTCTGCAAAGCGATACACAAATTGGGTTTCGAAGTCACCTTGAGCATTTTATTGTTCTATCAAGATAGTATATTCTATAAAGAATACCATTGTCTTTTAACCTTCAATGCACAAGGAAAAGGAGAAACCTCTTGGATACAGATAGCTCACCACATGGCTCATCTAGCCGGCACGATAACCATACGCTTTTTTCGTCAGAAGTTAGACATCTAACAGAAAGGGGATCCCCTTTCAATCGTCACCGCAGTTGATCGACAGGCGGAGCAAGCAGTGCGCGAACTCCTCCAAAAAGAGTGTCCCAATCATCGCATTTGGGGGAAGGGAAGGAATGTGGAGAAACTCGCGAGGAAAAAGAGTTCACGTGGGTGATCGACCTCATTGATGGGACAACAGCATTTGCCATGGGAAAGCCAACTTACACGTTTCTGGCAACCTTGGTGAAAAGTGGCATCCCCCTCCTTGGAATCCTTGATCAACCGATTTTAAAAGAGAGATGGATAGGGATCCAGGGAGAAATCTCTACATACAATGGGACACCGATCACCCCTTCCCCTCTCAATCCTTTACTGAACGCAAGCCTACAGTCCACTCCTCCTGATACGTTCCTTCACCCTAATGAACGCTATTGCTTTTAACAGATCAAAAAACACTTTTTGTTTTCTTCCTACGGAGGGGGGATGGATACGGTTTGGGGCTGCTCGTTTCAGGTGCCATCGATGCCACTGTAGAGGCTGACTTGAAATTTTATGATGTTGCAGCACCCATCCCGATCATTCAAGGTGCAAGAGGAATCATCACCGATTGGCAAGGAACTCCCATCTCCCCTCGATGGGATGGACAATGCTTTGCCTACAACCATCCTCTTTTGCACCGACAAATCCTTTCTCTCTATCCCCTAAATACCTCAGATCACATCCTTATTCTCAGGAGAATTTGCGGAGGAGAAGGGATTCGAACCCCTGGTACCGTTGCCAGTACGGCGGTTTTCAAAACCGCTGCCTTCGACCACTCAGCCACTCCTCCCTACATTTCATTGCTTGCACGAGAGACACAAGCCTCATTCTTAGCTTAATTTAGGGGCTCAAGGTACAAAGAAGCGACGCTCCCTCAAGTACTAAACACATGAGAGCAAAAGCACACACCTCCCTTTATCTTTTTCTTTCATACTTCTCATAATAGAAAAATAATGAAATCATGCACCCTATCTCGTCATAATATAGACAGGAAGAGGGAGGAAGGTTGATTCGTGTATGACGCAGTTCCTATTTGCTCTCATTTTCCAATATAATTGAATTTCTAAGATTACCTCCCTTCGATTAGCCCGAGGAGTCAAGTGTATGAAGCCTCTCGTTTTCTCCATCCTATTTATTTTTCTACCCATGATAGGAAACCCTCACAGAATGCTCCACCCAGGGCCATGGATCCTCACTCTCGCTATTTGGGCGATTCTGATCACCCATCCCCCTCTACCTACAATCAAAGAGATTATTCACAACCAATCCGATTGTCTTTCAGCTATTTACATCCTCATTGCTCTAGGTATTACCACCCTATCAGCTATTTTAGAATTCACTTACCGATCCATAACCACCCCATCCCCTTGGTCAATAACTTGCATCTCTGGAATTGCACTGATGGGGGGAGCTATCTTCCTCAGGGTATGGACCATTAACATCCTCGGAAAATTTTTCACAAGCACGGTGAACGATGACGGAAGTCCCTGGGAGTTAATTGAAGAAGGGCCTTATCATTTTGTTCGCCACCCTTCTTACCTATCTATTTTGCTCGCTTTCGTTGCGTCATTTTTGATGCTCCGCTCAACTTTATGCATTGTTCTCACATGCCTGCTCGTACTGCCATCCTATCTCTACAGAATCCATCGAGAAGAGCTGTTCTTGCAAGCAAAACTGAGGACAAAATATCAGATTTACCAACAGCACACCTGGAAATTGATCCCCTTTCTCCTTTAGTCCCCCCTCAGTCCTCACAATATGTAACGATATGCTCCCATGGACCTAAAAAAATCTTCCACTTTTCTTCAACGCATTAACACGCGATTTAAATTAAGCTGCGATGTATCGATCAAGATGGAAACCAACTCCAACCAGACAGGCCTGCGCAGTTACAAAGTTCATGACATTAGCCCATGTGGTTTCTCACTTGACATCCCCAGTGGGCTCCCCCCACCTTCAGTAGGTACAGTCTTCTCTTTCTTACTGCACTCAGGATTGAGCCATGGGCGCGGAACCAGCCGAGTGCGGTGGCAGAAAGAAATCCCAGGAAAATCCGGTTTTCGTCTCGGTGCTTCATTTGAAACACTTGATCCAGAAACGAAAACCATGATGAATGATCTCTTCGAAGCCCTTCAGAAAAATCATCCCACCTCTTCTTCTCCCCCTTCACCATTTTACGAGCTGGAAATACGCGATCCTGAGCTCATCTATTGCAGGATTCAAGAGCTCGCACGGATTGGTGAAACCCCATTTTTAACAACTGCATCAGGCACTTGCATAACTGCCCAACCGATCCTCGCTCATGCAGATACCGACAATACACCAGACAATCATGCAACGCTCTGCTGGGTTATCACACAAGATGCACCCCCTTCCCCCTTCACGATCCACATACCTGGATACAATTCGCTTTTTTACGGAAAAGTCCACGCAGTAGAACAGATCGGTTCCTGCTTGTACACATCACTTCCGAATCCATTGGTCTGTCGACGAAACCGAAAATATCGACGAATTCGGTTATCTTCAAATGATCCACTCCACATGAGCATTAGATCCCTTAACCTCCTATCGCTCATAGACATCTCTTATGAAGGTCTCTCTTTCCACACAGAAAAAGAGATTGTGGAAATCCGTACTGGTTCTTGGATACGCGATATCCAATTACAGAATCAATTCAACATTGCCTACTTACATGGAGAAGTCAAAGAAATTAGTAGAGTGCAAGAAGGGTGGATCTATCATCTACGCATCTATCCACGCCACTTCTGCGATGAGAAATTTTTGGACGCATGGGTCGGAGAACGCCTTCATCCTCATACGCACTCCGACAGCACGTGGGCAGAAAAATTGTGGACGCTGTATAATAGCTGCCAATATTTTGAGCTCTCTCTCAGAAAACGCTCTGACTTTGAGGACAGCAAACAAGATTTTATTCATGTTGCTGAACAGTTTAAAAATCACCCATCCATGGGCTGTCACGTGATCTGGCCATCGACAGGATGGGGAATCGCTGCAGCAACCTCAGGGATCAATCTGTATAAAAATACGTGGTATGCGTTTCACCTGGCGAAGATAAAAGGGGATACACCAGAAGGGATATCCAGTCGTTTTGTCCTACGCAATATTCACTTGCATTTATACGAGCGTGTTCAACGGCATGAATCCATTCAATGGATTATGACTTATCTCCTAGCGAAGAAAACTTGGAGTCGATTTTTTTATCATCATTTCGTTTCTCAATTCCCCTCCAGCAACGCAGTAGCCATAGTCCCTTTCCGTTTATTAGAAATGAATTGCGAGATCGACCCACCCTCCTCTTTTCCACCACCCCCTCATGAAGTGGTGCATGAGTTCTCCCCCTCCGTTATTGAGTTCATTGCAAATCAAATCGCTACAATACGTCCACAACCCTACGTGAAAGCTTTCGATTTTACGAAAGAACTGTTGCCCTTCGAAGACCTAAAAAAATACTGGAAAAGGGCAAACCTCGAGCGTGATAGGGCAATCTTTGTAGCCTACCAATCCGACGAGCCTCAAGCGGTAGCTATTGCCGAATACGCGTGCAGAGGGACTCATATTTTAGGGCTATTCAATATCGTACGTCTGTTTCCACTGAGCCCTCAGGGGTCTATTTACCTCCCCTCCCTTTTGGCAAAGGTGCGCAGATGGTTTCGGTACAAAGGGAGGAAGTGGTGCATGGTGGCCTTGGAAGAGGAGGCTACTCTACCCCCTTTAGAAGTCAGCCCGATGCTCGATATGGGAGCGGCAGATTTTGTGATCTTATCTGCCAAACATATCCCAGAAATGCTGGAATATTTGTATCAAATCACCCTCCCCAAAACCGGTGCTCTCCTTCCATCCGAACTTTCCCCGACAAGCAGTTCTTGGGCTTACATTCCTTGATGAATTCCGAATCCAGGCATCAGCATCGATATCATCCGAGTTGGATTTCTAACACTCTGGTTCTTGAGCCATTGAGTGGCAGATTCCATCTTTTGTACCCCCTCTTCACCCTGAGACAGCCAACCTAAATACCAACGCGCTGCAGAAGCGTAGCCTTTCATATCTCTCTGTGTACAAATATCAGAGGTCTCTTGCAACATTTTGACCGCATCGTCCCTTTGGTCATTTTGATAGAAGACAGCCGCTTGCGCAAAATGAGCCAACGGCTTAGCCCACCAACACTTCTCTTGCATGAGTTGCTGAATCACCTCTTCCGCACTATCCAACAAGGCTTTTCTGTGATCCACCTCTTCGCTCGCAGCTAAAACAGCGCGGAGTCGAAGGAACAAAGCTTCCACCCGAGGGGCTTCCACCCCCAAAACACCAGAATGCTGCAAAGCCATCCATTCCGATTCCACTCGCTGATGTGCAGTCACTCCATTTCCTTCATAGAGGTCAATATTCGCCATAGCAAAGAGATAATAATAATGCTGTAGGCTATAATACCCTGTGCTCCACTGACCAATGGCGTGCATCGCATGTTTTCTGGCCTCCTCAGACTGATCTCGAACGAGCCAAGCGATGTTCATATCCGTTGTTCTAAGCTGAACCGAAAAATAGAGATCGCCGCGATCCGTGGCAGCTTTGAAGGCTTCAAGAACCCCTTCTGAAAGTCGTTTATATTCTCCCATGTAGCAGAGCGCAACAAATAAAAAGGATTCGCAGGTATCCAGTTCCCAAGCAACCCCCGTACATTCTTTGGAAAAGATCTCCCTCGCTGCAGTTACCTCAAGAGTGCTCTTCTCCCACTGTCCAATTTCAAAACTGGCAATCCCCTTTGCGAGAGAGAGCAGCCCATTGATGTAGGGACGTTTCTCTACCTTACAAGCGATCTCTTCCACTTTACGAAGCAAAAAAGATGTCTCCGATGCAGCTGCTACCCCTCCAAAAGCAGTATCAATAGCTTTGATCGCTAACCCCCTAGCGATACGATAGGGTTCTCTCCACCGCAAAGCCATTAGCAAATGGGTCTCTTGCAACTCTGCCGCACGCCGCCCATCAACCATACTGAACCCCACCGCTGCAGACCAACAGATATCCATTTTGGCCAATTCGCTTGGAGGGATCTGACTTTCCTTTCGGATCCAGTTTAAGTACTTATAACCCCATCCCACCTTATGCAATAGGAAGAAACCCAACCTTTTCCAAGTCCCCCGGGATATATCCATCCCTACAAGCTTCAATAGGCTATCGAGCTCTTTGGCCCCTTCTTCCATATATCCACTCCAAAGAAGCTGTTCTGCGATCTTTCTACGCAACTCAACAATCTTTGGAACTTCAGTGAGCTGAACCACCACTTTACGGTACGTATCAGCCGCTTCTTTCCCTCGCCCTGCATTGGTCAGGACATCCCCCAGTCTGGTCAGAAGCACAACCGCCTCTCTTGAGTTGGGCGAAGTCAAACGCATGTAACTATGATAAAATTCAACCGCTCGATTAAATGCAAAGCTCTGCTCCGCTTTTTTTGCCGCTTGCAACAGATAGAAAGCGCTTTTTTTCTTATCTCCAGCTTCTTGCCAATGAAAAGCGAGCGCTTCAGGTTCACGCACACACAGCTCACTATTCTCAAGGATGAGAGCGATATCCCGATGGTAGGCAGTCGCCACTTCAGGAGCCATATGCAAACGAACAGCCTCTCGCACCTGGGCATGAGAAGGCTCAAAAAGAGATTCGTGATGCCTTGTCAACTTCGAAACCAAAAAATGGGCCACCTTCAATCTTCGAATGCACTCCACACAATCTTGCTCATGAAGTTGAGTGATACGAACGATCTCGCGCAGCGTGAGAGGCATCACCGAAAGGCAGACGATTTCAAGGATTTTTTGAGTTGAAGGGCCCAAATAACACATAATCCCCCAAATTAAATCCTTCAGGGTGTAATGATCTGGCATCGAAAAACCAGGAGGGGTCTCATAATTGTGAGCTGCCCTTAGCTCACCTAGGAGAAGTGCCATCTTAATGAAATGGGGGTGCCCTTTTGCTTCCCTCAGCAAAGTCTCTTGGAAGACCTGCCTCTCCCTCACCGATTCTGGATTCTCTTTATGAATAGACACCGTCCCCTCCATATGCAGGAGCTTTCGCCCTCTCGAATGCAGACCAACCTCTCCCAACAAGAAAGCAAAAAACGAATGACATGGATTCCTTCCCCTGGAAACCCCCATCATCTTGAATGACGAGCCCCATGTTGCCCTCCACATTCCACTCTAGATTCCAGCTTTGTGTAAGAACTGATAACCCTTCATCCACTACGCATCTTTCTTTTTTAAACATTTGTAAAACAGTTCAAAAGAGAAAAAAATAAAATTTGATCCTTTTCAACAAAGACACTTCATTGTGCGCTACTCTTGCGATGTCAGGGGAGCATAGGGGACCGAAGAACGCAGGAGGTGTCAAGTAATCTTAATTCTTTGTCCATATTTTCGATTGGACTTGCATTTCTAAAAACATCACATACATTTTTTTACATTCCTTCATTCTTCCATGAAGTCCCTCCTTATCCAGGATGGAGAGATTAGGAAAATTAGTCTACTTTCCTGCAGTTCATTACAGAAAGGGTTTTGGTATGGCACGGGTTACAGTAGAAGACGCTCTTGAACATGAAGACAATCGGTTTGCTCTTGTGATTTTAGCCTCTCAACGAGAAAGGCAGTTGCGCAAAGGGGCAGCTCCTCTCGTCCCTTCTAAAAACAAACCAGGCGTCACGGCTCTACGGGAGATTGCAGCAGGAAAAATTTCCTTCCATCGACCTAGCGCAGAGGCTGTAGCCGGCTGGATCCAGAAAATTAATCAGCGCAAGATGGGCTAAATTCGCTGCGCTGCAAGGTCAAGAAAACAACCTGCACCTCATCACCCAAAAGCTCGAGACGATTCGCAACAGTATTAATACTCTTGCAAATCAATGCAATCGTCCAAGAAAGGCGATCTGTATCCTCGCCGTATCAAAACAGGTCCCAAATTGAAGCGATACGAAAAGTCTATCAAGCAGGGAAGAACGCTTTTGGAGAGAATTACGCCCAAGAGCTCGCTGCAAAACCAGCAGCTCTCCGTGATATCTCCGATCTCGAATGGCATATGAAACGAATTCGCTCGCCTGAACACCGTGCAAAGCGAACGCATGTTTTAATCCAGGTTAACGTTGCATAGAAGCATCAAAAGCACAGCATTTCCCGCTCTAGATAAAGTCATGCAGGCAACCTTTCGCAAAACAGAATTTACTTTAATAAGGGCTTATGACCATGGCTTCACTCGCTTCTCTATCGATCACTCGCCACACCTTTGAACAAATCGCCGCCCTGCGTTTCAGCTACAATGCCACTTCACTCCCCGAACTGTCCACGGGAGTGTCCACCAATTTTGAAGAAGCAATCGAGGGCGGAGCAAATTGGAGCCGGCTAGGAACAGCCATTTTTGGTAGCAGACAAGCTCTATCCAACAAAAATTCGTCCCTTTATTAGTTTTTTTTGAACAATTGATCTAACTACTTCTTAGTGAGGAAATGCACACCGTTTCTTCCTGACCTTTCTCACTTTCTCTTCTTTACTTAGCTACCTCTCATTCCTTTGCCTTTACTTTTGGAGCTTCACTTCGATGACCTATTCTAGAATACTTGCTTTGCCGATGCTGGCCACTTCTCTTGTACTGCTTGGGAAGGAGGCTGCTGGCCAAAATGGTCCCGGGGCCGATGCAGATGTGACAGCTAGCATATGTGGCGATAACCGCAACTGTTCTGCGGTAGCTATCCCTCTTAAAACAGATTATATGAAGGGATTTCCTACTGCGGCCAATACAGGATGGATGCCGGCCTGCCCAGCCGTCAATGAACAAATTCCGGATCACTGCTCAGGCATTTATTTCCAGTTTCGTGCAGCCCTCGATCTCCGATCCATCAGCGGATTCCCCACTATTTCGGTGGACATGTCGCAGAAGGCAGTTATCAAAGCAACATGGGACCAAAAAAATCCAAAAAAGATTATTCTAACGCCAGCCAGCAATGGGCAAGGCATTTTTTCAGTCAAATATCGACTAACACCAATCACTGATCTGTATTTTCGTATTCCTCTCAATGCATCATTTAGCAGTCTCAAAGATCTAGAAATTGTGATGCCCATGAGTCTGATTCTTCAGACTGTGGCTGCGCCTAACACACCTGCAGACTCTTCCGGAACCATTTCATTCATACCGTGGGCCTTTGACCCAGTTTCACTGCAAACGAAGATCCAAGGGAATAATACACACTCCTCCATTCAAAAAAAAAGTGTCGACCTGCTGACCCTCAATGGGAAACAACTCAACGACATTGTCAACAACAATTGGTTTGATCCAGATCGGAATAAAACCTATATTTCCCTAGCAGCTGACGTACAGAGTACATTCGTGTATCAAACCGTCGAATTCAGTGTACCAGGGACAGATGGTTACTTCCGTGGAGTAGATAGTACTGTTGAATTCACTTGCGATAACGGCTCAGGGTGCGATGCCATCGAAGGAGACGCTGAACTAAAGGCTCAAGTCCCCTTTAAAGCAACCGTAGTCATATTTCCCGAGATCAAAGTCGCTCTCCAACTCAAGATACTTGGTGACGGTATTTTATCCATGTTCGGAGCGGCCGCTCTCAATCAAGTCCTTAATAGCGTAATGGACAGTATCAACAACAACATCCAAAATACCCTCTCCAACTCCAAAATCAACATCAATACTCCTACGCCTATCACACTAGATATTAAACAGCAGATCAGTATTCCCCTCCCCAACGTCAGTGTGCCTAATGCAGTCAGTTTTGGTCAGGTGTCTTCCGGGTTCGATGCCACCAAAACGGTTAAGATCCGCAATACTGGGAAAATGGCCGCACACGTAGAGAGCGTGACCAGCTCGAACAAAGCGTTTACACCAACTCCAGGGCCATTTGATATACCTCCCGAAGGAGACCACACAATTTCCATCAATTACCGCTCCACCACCAGTACAGGGACTGAAAAGGCTGATCTTATGATTGTCTCCAACGATCCTCGTTCCCCTCAAAAGATAGTCTTATCGAACAAAGACCCATCAGCCAGTGACGACGACTACGGGAAGAACTCAGCTGCAGACGACTCACAGGGCAACGACAATCAGGCCGCAACCTGCGGGAACTGTAAAGTCAATGTGGATGACAGTGCTTTTCTCACCATCCCAACGTTAGGTTGGTTCTTGAGGCGTCAACAGAACAAGCAAAAAACCACTTCCACCTCTCGCAATCCCTGAATCAAAAGATTTTTTCTACTCTCCATACATTTTTTTCGACTAATGAAATTGTATGCATTTTCTTAAAAAGAAAGGAAATACTCAATGAAACTGTCCTGGCTGCGTAACGTACCCCACCCTTGTGTCACTGGATTCGCCCTCGCCCTGGTCACCCCCTTCTTCTGGAGTGGGACAGCCTCAGCAGACAAAACAGATCCCAATGCCGCTCGCCAGCAAGCCTGCGGGAATGATCCCTTCTGCTCGGCCGTCGAAATCCCCATCACCCTCACCTACAGCCAAGCCCTCAACACAAGTGTGGACACAGGCTGGGTTCCTAAATGCAAAGCTGTCAATGAACAAACCCCAGATCATTGTATTGAACAAAGTGAGTTAATACCTAAAATATTATATGGACAGATCCAGACTAAAGCTGGCTTTCAGCTTAATGCAGGAAATCCAACTGCCGTTATTACTATGAAGGGTTTTCTCGTTGCTAAATGGGACGGAACCGAATTTAACATTTCCGCATCACCTAGCGGAACAGGATCTGCTTCAATTAACTATGCCCTTTCCCCAACAGTCGGATTTTTCTTTGGATTTTCGTTCCTTAACGTTGCAATTCCAATGGAATTCCCACCCGAATTACTGTTGCCTCTAATTACAGGTCAAGCAGGCACACAAATGCCGACAGTTCCAGCTAAAGGAGAAACATCATTCAACCCCTGGGCACTTCAAGGGGTTAACATCCCAACAGCTGTTCAAGCAACTCCAGGAACAGGAACAGGTTTAGGATTACCCTCTTGGATTCAAATTACCAACAATACAAGTCCCCAAGAACCTAGCATTAGTTTTCTAAAGTGTACGCTTCAACAAATGGAAAATGCCGTTAGTGGTCAAGACTTTTCAGGAATAAACAACATCTTGGATCCTGCGGAAACAAAAATAGAGCTCAAGGCTGGCGTTAATCTTAACTTTAATTACCAAACCATCGAAATTCATATCTCAAATTTGAACGGAAGCATCCGAGGTCAAGATGGATCAACTCAGATTACATCCGCTAATTTATCTTCAGTTGCTTCTCAAGGTATGCTTCCCCTTACTGTCGCAACAAAAGGACAACTCGCATTTAAAGGACAAGTTACATTTACTCCTGATCTACAGCCCGTACCCAATTCAAAGAATGCACTTTTGAAAGGATTGGGAGCCACGTGGCTTAACGCATTGACGAAAAATTTTACAGATCCCCTGCGACAAAAAATCGATCTAACAACCACCATACCTACTATAATGAACTCAGAGACCACTACAGCCCAAATGCCCTTGCCTATCCTTGAAACACCCAAAAAGATAGGGTTCGGAGCTGTGGGTGTTGGATCGACGAATAGCCGCGATGTACTGATCCGCAACACCGGGAAGATGCAGCTGAACATCACTAATATCCAGAGCAGCAATCCTGCTTTTAGCATTGTAGCAGGTACCAATCAGATGATCAACCCAGGGGACACAGGCACGATCAAAATTACGTATGCTCCCAAGTCCTCTCAGCAGACCAGCGCGACCATCACGGTTGAATCCAACGACCCAACTGCACCTTCTAAGACTTTCGATGTGTCCAACGCTGCAGGTGATGAGGGTACGATCAGTGACGACAGTGGTACAAGTGGATGCAAATGCCAGAAGGGAACCTCCAATCCTTCGAGCGTTGTCTCTTTTCTAACTTTAGGTATAGGCTGGCTCTTCGCCCTAAGGCACCACACTCGCAAAATCCAAACTAAGAGCATGCACTCATGATTAAAAGGGCACCTTGAAGGTGCCCTTTTCTCTCAAGTCATCACGCTACAGTAAATGGTATCCCCTTTATAATGAATAAGATGATCTTTCTCGAAAAGAAAAACCGCTAGGGAAGAAGGGAGACACTCACCTTCTTTTGCCATAACCCCAGCGGAGCTCTCCAATCAAGCAATCAAGGGAGCAATCATGAGAGAAACGACCCCCATCACCTTGATCAAAATAGAAATACCAGGCCCTGCAGCATCTTTGAAAGGGTCCCCTACTGTATCCCCTACCACAGCAGCTTTATGCGCGTCAGATCCCTTCAAATGTCCTGGCAACCCCCCTTTCTCCAGGTATTTCTTGGCATTATCCCAAGCTCCACCTGCATTGGCCATCATGAGAGAAAGCGTCGCCCCTACAGCCAGCGACCCCACCAATGCCCCCGCCAACACTTCAGGTCCAAACCAAAATCCGATCAAAACTGGAGATAAAACAGCGACCGCCCCAGGCAAAATCATTTGTTTAATCGCCGCCGAAGTCGCTAGGTCCACAATCCGAGCCGGCTGAGGTTCTGCATCCGCTTGCCCTTCAAGAAGACCGGGTATCTCGCGGAACTGCCGTCGAATCTCCTCCACAATCGCACCAGCAGCCCGCCCGACTGCGGTCATTGTTGTAGCTCCCACTACACAGGGGAGCAAAGATCCGAAAAGTAAACCCATTAGCACTCTGGAGTCAGTCAAAACAAGCATCATCTCTGGTTCTCCATGGGCACGCCGCACCGCATTCACTTCCATGCTAAAGGCAGCAAAGAGCGCCACTACCGTCAAGAGTGCCGAACCGATCGCAAACCCTTTCCCGATAGCCGCAGTTGTGTTGCCGACAGAATCTAGTTCATCCGTGATGTCTCTCACCTCTTTTCCGAGACCAGACATTTCTGAGATTCCCCCCGCATTATCCGCAATCGGACCATAGGCGTCCACGGTCATGACCATTGCAGCTGTAGACAACATCCCAACCGCCGCAAGCGCGATCCCATAAAGACCGAGAAAAGCATTCGCAAGACTCCCTACAATGCACAGAGTCACCAGAGGAGCAGCAACGCTCTCAAGCCCCACAGCTATACCGCAAATCACATTGGTCCCCGGCCCTGTTAAGGCGCTTTCAGCAACTTTCCGAATGGGGGCCATGGACGTGTAGTAATCGGTGATCAGCCCGACAGCCACCCCTCCGATAGCCCCTATTCCCAGCGTGATGAGAGCTACCCATGAGATGTGATAATAGGAAAGCGCAGCGGCAGCCACCAACACCACAAGGAGCGGGGGCAGAATCAGAGCAAAGCGGAGGACTGTGGCAGGAGGAGAGTTGATCATCATCCGTGTGATCAATCCCCCAACCACCGAGACTGCAAGACCGATCGTAGCCAGGAATAGAGGAAGGGCAACCGCCACTACACGCAACCCATTTTCATCCATAAAGAGAGGGACCAGCGGCTGGAGAACGGACACCGGAAGAGTTAAGCCAAGCGCCATGGCAGCCACAATGGTAGCGACATAGCTCTCATAAATATCCGCACCCATCCCTGCAATATCCCCCACGTTATCGCCTACGTTATCAGCAATCACCCCCGGATTGCGCGGATCATCTTCAGGGATATTCGCTTCCACTTTCCCTACAATATCGGCACCCACATCCGCTGCTTTGGTATAAATCCCACCCCCGATGCGCGCAAAAAGCGCGATTGAACTGGCCCCTACCGCAAACGCATGGATCAAATAAGGGAATTCACTTCGATGACGGTAAAGCCCAAACAGAATCCCTAAGCCGATGAGACCAAGACCTGATACACAGAACCCCATGACAGCCCCCCCATCCAACGCTACAAGTAACGCTGCGGGTTTCCCTTTCGTGCGCGCAGCCTCAGCCGTTCTCACGTTGGCCAAGGTAGCTGTTTTCATCCCAAAAAAACCAGCAAGCAGTGAAAGGAATGCTCCCCCCAGAAAACCCACTGCTGCCAGAGAACCAAGCGCATAGAAAAGCAACGCGAAAACAATCAAAGCGTAAAGAGAAAGGACTTTATATTCACGCATCAGAAATGCAAGCGCCCCTTCTCGAATATAGCGGGCGATACGAGCCATTGCTTCGTTGCCCTCGGGGGCAGCTTTAACCTTACAAAACAAAAGAAAGGCCACAGCAAGGGCAGTCGCCCCCACTCCAAGGGCCTGTAGGGGTAGCAATTCCACGTGAGACTCCTAGTAGTAGCAAAAAATTAAAAGTTAACAAGAAACCAAATGAGACATGCGACCTAGATCTAGATTGATCGACTGATCAAGGATAAAGCCATTAAAGCCATATTCAACGATGAGTCATCCCCCTCCATGAAATTCTCTAGCAAATCGAGGAGAAATAGAATAGGAGGAAGGTTGAGGTTTCGTCAATGAAGAGGGCTCCTTTCTCCAGCTTCCCTTTCTTTTTAAATACTTGCCAAAAGCTATGCGCAGGGATTGCGCTATCATCCTGCGTGCTTGGATGCCATAAAAAGACTATGCCCCCTTCTAAGGAAGAGGCTTCTCTCTCTTCGCTCCCCTCCGCATCATCAGCTACCCCAGAACAAAATGCTGACCGAGAGAAGTCCATTCATTTGATCGCAGTTGGAGATACCGGGCGAGGGAACACCGCTCAATACCAAGTTGCAAAAGCGATCCAAAAAAAATGTGACCGAGAAGCCGGGTGTGACTTTGCAATTGTTTTAGGTGATGTGATCTATCCGAGTGGCCCCTCGTCTAGTCAAGATCCTCAGTTTAAAGAAAAATTTGAGAATCCCTATCAAAATCTCCATTTCCCCTTTCACATCGCTTTAGGGAACCACGATTACGGGCAATACGGCAAAGGGGAGCTGATCGAGCAGGCAAGCTTCGCCATGGAGTATGCACAAACTTCACCGCGATGGAAATTGCCCAATCCCTATTATCACTTCAAAGAGAAAGAGGCTGAGTTTTTTATCATCGATACGCAGACGATTATTAAGGGCTGGGCCCAAAGCCAAAAGCAGAAAGAAGAGGTCTCCAATTGGATCCAGGCTTCCGCCGCGCAATGGAAGATTATGGCAGGGCACCATCCTTACAAATCCAACGGGCCCCATGGGAATGCAGGGAAAGAAACGCTGTTTGGCTCCAATGAAGGGCAAAGAATGAGAGAGGCTTTTGAAGATTGGATATGCGGTAAAGTAGATATCTACTTAGCTGGTCACGACCACAATTTACAATGGATCAAAGAAACTTGCAAAGGAACCCAGCTGATCGTAAGCGGAGCTGGATCCGAAGCGACACATTTGCCAGGGCAAAATGAAGTGAACTTCCAATCTGACAAACTGGGTTTCGTGTTCATCGCCATCGAAGATACTCAGCTTAAAGTGGAATTCATCAATGCCCAGGGGGAAACGAGCTATGCCCAGCTTTTAACGAAGTAAGCCCCTCGAAGGAATTACCAACTCTCTTGAGTGATTTCTATCAACTCAATAAAATATCGACTATGGATCTTACCTATGAATGCAGCTCATTTACTTCCAACTGTCCGAAGGTTACCTCCACATGAACTCAAAGCTAAACTAGATGGAGAGGAACATTTCCTCTTACTGGATGTAAGGCCCTCCTCAGAGCGAGCGCTTGCCCATATTCCAGAGGCTCAACCCCTTGATGAAATGGGGGAGCAAGGACTCATGGCGCTTGACCGTGCGACGCCTCTTGTCTTTCATTGTCATCACGGCATACGTAGCTACCACGCAGCTGTAAAAGCGCTTCAGCTTGGGTTCCAGAATGTATACAACCTAGATGGGGGAATTGAGGCCTGGTCCTACCAGGTCGACCCAGCAGTTCCTCGATATTGATAAAGGATACAGAGAATGTCCAGTCTCCTTTCCTCTGATCATCACTCCATGATAGACACCATCAAACAAGCGATCCTGATGCACATCCCTGAAGCGATTGTGGAAGTGAGTGGGGAAGAAGGACATTATTCGATCTTTGTGATCTCTCCTCTTTTTAAAGACAAATCGACTCTTGAACGGCAGAGGATGGTCTATCAAGCGATAACCCCCTGGATGAAGGGAGAATCCCCGCTCATTCATGCGATCGATAGCTTACAAACACAAGTTCCCCCTTCTTCCACCTAAACGAACGAAAACGTCATCCTGACTTTATCCTAAGAGGAGTACGAAGGTTCAAGGGGTTGACGTAGAGAGAGATTTCAATGCGTGTTCATAGTCTTCCGCAGATTTTTCAATGACAGACAGATCTTGAAAGGCGCGGTTCGCTTCCGCTGACAGATCTTGCGTAAAGAGCGTCAATCCCCACCGACGATTCTCTTTTTTACGAAATCCATAGGATTCTCTCTGGGCTGTTTTGACGGTTGCCCAATCCCCCTTGATCTCAACCCGCGCGATTTGACCAAGCCTTTTGCGGAGACGTACAAACCACTGCCTTTTTCTTGCTAAAAGTGCAAATACCTCCGCACCATCCGCAGCTGACGCAATGCTTCGATAGGTAGAGAGCATAGCCTTTTTTTCTAGTTCAGGGTAGGTCGCTTCGATGCGTTCATAGGCCCTCTTCCGTGCATCCCGAATTGTGTAACAGGCCCATTGCGCTTCGGTTTCCAAATAGTTGAATACTTTCTCGGGATGGTCTTCTGTGATATCTTTTGCGATCTGCAGATAAGCCCCCCGTGGATTCGTATCCGATAAGAACAAGGACGAAACCAAAAACTCCCTTTTTGTAAACATGAGCCCCAAAAGCACACAACCCAATCCAATCAGACTGAACGTTTTTGTTCGGAGAGAGAAGAAGCATCTTCCCGATTTGACTACGGTTTGATTGTCTACTTGCTTCATTTGAAATGTATCCGCCCTTATGATCGATCAAAGCCAGATCTTTGTCATTATCCCAACCTACAACGAAGCCCCTCGCATCGGTCGAGTCTTAGCCAGGATCCCTTCTTACGTCGACCACGTTTTCGTCGTCAATGATGCGAGTACAGATTCCACCATCGCCGCGGTTAAATCCCACGAAAGCCCCCGATTGAAAATTCTCCATCATACTTCGAATCGAGGGGTAGGTGCTGCTATCATAACGGGATACCGAGAAGCGCTCAGAACAGAAGGGGGAAAGCACGACGTGCTGGTCGTGATGGCAGGAGACGACCAGATGAAGCCAGAGGATATGCCCCGCCTGATCGAACCCATCGCTTTCCAGACAGCTGACTATGTAAAAGGATCTCGTTTTGCACATCCTGACCTGAAGTGCATGATGCCCATCACCAGGAGATGGGGAGGACTCCTCTTCTCTTCCCTGACTTCCCTTGCGATGGGACAACGGATCTCAGATAGTCAGTGCGGTTATACAGCCATTTCAAGGCAAGCCTGTGAGCAAATCGACTTTGAAACACTATGGCCAGGGTACGGATATCCTAACGATCTGCTGGGGCAGCTGCTTCTCAGAGGGTTAAGAATTTGTGAAGTCCCTGTGCAACCGATCTATGCAGACGAAATCAGCCGTCTCCGTCTCTATCACTTGCCAGCGATCCTGTTTCTGATCGGTCGGGTCTGGATCCGTCGACAGAAAATAAGCTTGCCTAAGAGGGATCGCTCCACCGACGGTGGGCCTGTTGGACCAAAGCCATAGAACCCTCTGGCGTAGAAGCAGCAGCCCAAAGATGCCCCATCTTCCTACCTTGACAAGCCCCTTTCTTCCCATAGAGCACAACCCCTACATTAGGCATGTTCAACACAGCTGCCACAGAAACAGTTGGATCTTCAAGAAAGTGCTCCCCCAATAGATTGGCAATAGAAACGGGCTGGATCAATTCTGGTTGTCCAAGCGGCCAGTCACAAACAGCTCTGACAAACTGCTCAAATTGACTGACTCGACAAGCTTTTTCCGAACCATGGAAAGAATTATGAGGGCGAGGAGCCAGTTCGTTGACAAACACATCCCCTCCTTCCGTCAAGAAGAATTCGACTGTCAGAAGCCCTTCCACGTGCAGCAATTCAGCCATCGAACGAACGATCTCTTCCCCTTGTTTGACAGCATCCCTGGGAAGCATCGCTGGGATGGTTGAGAATGCCAAAATACCACGTTTATGTCGATTCATCGCAGGGGGATAGACAGCGATTTCACCCTGGGGTCTGCGGGCCACAAGAATCGAGAATTCAGCCTGGAGAGGGAGCAACCGCTCTAGAATACAATCCACACGCCCTAAAGAAGACCAGCCTTGAAGGGTAGAGATGGAGTCAGAAAGAAGGACTTGCCCTCGACCATCGTATCCACCAAAAGAAGTCTTGAGCAAGGAAGGAAGCCCTATTTGTCTAAGCGCAGATGTAAGCTCTGCTTCAGACCGAACAGGCGCATAAGGCCCCACGGGGAAGCCATAACGGCTCAACCAATCCTTCTGATCGATCCGGTTCTGGACAATCGCAAGCACATCCTTTGATGGACGGACAGGGACAAATTGACCAGCAGCCGCAAGACCAGTAAGACCTATCTTCTCTATCTCCATCGTAATTATAGAACAGGACTGAGCAAACTTGCCTATGGATACAGCATCATCCAAAGGGGCCTGCATATACAAATCTGCTATAGGCCTGGCAGGACAGACAGGATCTGGATCGAGCACATGGACAGAGAAACCAAGCGAGCGAGCTGCCATGGCGGTCATTCGCCCTAACTGTCCCCCTCCCAAAATGCCTAATGTGCTTCCAACAAAAACAGTTTTCATCTCACGATACCCGCGTATGTTGAAGTACTTCTTGCGTCTGTCGTTCTCGCCAAGTACGCAACCGACCCCTAATCTCAGGATAGCGGAGGCTCAGGATCTGAGCCGCCAAAATAGCTGCATTCGCTGCACCTGCCCGCCCAATCGCCAAGGTTCCTACTGGAACTCCTTTGGGCATCTGAACGATCGACAAGAGAGAGTCCAAGCCATCCAGAGGTGGAACAGGGACAGGCACGCCTAAGACAGGAAGAAGAGTCTGAGAAGCCAACATACCAGGAAGATGAGCAGCCCCCCCTGCCCCTGCAATCAAAACAGAAAGGCCTCTCGATTCGGCAGTCTTTGCATATTCCATCATCCAATCAGGTGTCCGATGGGCTGAGACAATTCTGAGTTCATGAGGAACGGTCAATTCCTCAAGGATCTGTTCGGCCGCAGAAAGGACCGACAGATCGCTCTGACTCCCCATCACCACACCTACCCATGGTGCCTGCTCTGCGCTCATGTTGATCAACCCTTGTCCGTTTTGCTATCAGTTCAGTTCAATAAAAGGTTCCGAATGGTACTTGCTAATTCAACCGGATTGAAGCGCGCGTTCAATCACAGAGGGGACATGTACCAGAGCGTGTTCCAGATCGAACAAAGAATCAATCTGATCAGCTGAAATCAGCGATACAATCTCTGGATCACCTTGAATACAAGCTTTAAAGTTTTCCCCCCGAAGAGCGCGCACCGCTTGTTTCTGAACAAGGCGATAAGCCACCTGCCTCGACATACCTGCCTCCACCAATTTGAGAAGAATGGCCTCTGAACAATACAGGCCACCTGCCTTCTCCAAATGCGCGTTCAACAACTCAGGATACACAACCATCCCTCGGATGAGAGAAGTGGCCCTTTCCAGCATAAAGCCGAGGGCTGTCGTCGCATCAGGCGCACTCCAGCGCTCCACTGACGAATGGGAGATGTCTCGCTCATGCCAAAGAGGGATGTTCTCCAAGGCTGGATTTACAAAAGATCGGACAATACGTGCAAGACCGCAAAGATTTTCGCTCAGAATCGGGTTGCGCTTGTGGGGCATCGCGCTCGATCCCTTCTGTCCTTGGGTAAAAGGTTCTTCCACCTCCGCGACTTCCGACCTCTGCCAATGTCGCAGATTGGTTGCAAACCGCTCCATTGCCCCCGCCAACAGGGCAAGCGCACAGAAGTAAGAAGCATGCCGATCGCGGCAGACCACTTGTGTACTGACTGTCTCCGGGGTCAAGCCGAGCAATTCTAAAGCGCGAGTTTCTATCGCTGGCGAAATGTGAGCATACGTCCCGACAGCCCCTGCCAACTTGCCGACAGCAATTTCGGTTTTTGCACGGTGGAGTCGCTCTCGACCTCGCTTGATTTCGGCATAATGGCTGGCAAGTGCAAGACCTAACGTGATCGGCTCCGCAAACATTCCATGGGTCCGACCGATCATAGGGGTCTTGGCATACTCACGACAACGTGCAGCCAATGCGTAGAGAAGCTGATCGCAGCGGGTCACCAACAGATCGGCAGCATCCCGCAAACAGATGGCCAAGGAAGAATCGAGGACATCGCTCGATGTAAGCCCACGATGAAGCCATCGAGCTTTAATCCCAATTTGCTCTTCGAGATGGGTCAGAAACGCGATCACATCATGCTTGACAGTATGCTCGATTTCTTCAATTCGATCGGGATTGAGAACAATGGAACGGCTTCGGATAGAATGGACAACCCCCGAGGGGACAATGCCCGCCTCTTCCATCGCCTGGCAAGCAGCAAGCTCCACGTCAAGCCACACCCGATAACGATAATGTACAGACCACAGTTGCTGAAATTCATGAGGAGTATAGCGAGGGATCATCGTACAATTGGAATCAATTTTAAGGTGGCATCTCAAAAAGGATTGGGGTTTAAAGAAGAGAACTTGGTATCAAGAAGAAAAAAGCTGATCCTGGTGGATCACTTACTAACCTGCGGTGAGAAAAATGACTATGGGAAAATTGAGCGAACGGCTGATCCATACTACTATACGAGATAAAGTCATTAAGGATTGTTGTGCACTCATTGAAGAAGAGGTACAAGGGAAAAGTGGAATTGCTGGGTTAGTGATCAAAGGGGCTTATCAAGCTGTTAAACGGATCAAGCCCAACATTATCCATCAAGCTGTTGAAGCCCTTTTGCCAGAATTTGCTCAAGCCTTGGATCCTCTTTACGAAGAGGCTATAGCGCAAGCGATGCCGGTGCAGTCATATTTCATGCAAAACCAGTCGCAAGTCACAGAAGCTCTCCTCGCCATTACAGACAAGCGCATTGAGAACGTCTCCATCACGCTGGTCAAGGCAACCTATCAAAAGCTGCGATCAGGAGCGAAAAAGCATGTTGAGAGCGCAATTCCTAAAATCGGTAGCATGATCGAAAGACACACAACTTCATGAGAGAGCATCTAGAAAGTCTCCTTCTTGCACTCGGGGTCGGTTCCCTTGTAGCCATAGGGGCCAAGCGGCTCCATGTGGCTTACAATGTAGCGCTCGTGATCATGGGGCTTTTGCTGGTGGTTGCCAATGTCCTCCCGAAGACGCCGCTTGACCCCGAACTCATTCTCGTCGTGTTCCTGCCAGTTCTCGTATTCGAAGGATCGCTTTTTGCCGATGCAGACAGTCTAAAAGATGCCAAGCGACCTATTTTTGCGCTCGCTGCGCCAGGTGTTGTCATTTCTCTCCTATGCACCGCTGCTATCGCTACGTTTGCCCTTAACCTTTCTTTTTCATCCGCTCTGCTCCTCGGCGCACTGCTGGCCATTACTGATACAGTCAGTGTCTTGTTGGCCTTTCGAAGTGTCAGAGCCCCCCATCGTCTCGTTTCGATCATGGAAGGGGAGAGCTTATTCAACGATGGGACAGCACTCGTTCTTTTAAGCGTGGCGACGAATGCCTCTCTTCGAGGAGGGTTCAGTTCTGTCGAAATCTTACGCTCACTGATCGTCGCCATCATCGGAGGGGTCAGTCTCGGAGCTGCTTTAGGCGCTGTGGGAACAGCGATCCTCCGTCGAACCCCCGATCATCTAACGACGATTTTAGTTTCCTGCGTCCTTGTCTTCACAACATCCCTTCTCGCCGAACGGATGCACATCTCCTCTGTCATCGCCGTCGTAGTCGCGGGGCTTGCAGTGGGGCGAGCGGCCCGCAATCTCCTCGAACCTGCTCACGTACTGGCGTTGCAAGGCTTTTGGGAAACGGCAGGATTCGCACTCAACGTATTCCTCTTTCTCTTAGTGGGGATGCAAATCCACCCGCAAATGTTGATCAATGAGTTTGGCTCGATCGTGGTCGCACTGATTGCTCTTCACGTGGGGCGAGCGGTCGCTGTCTACGGCTGCTTAGGAAGCCTTTGCGCATTAACTCGCGAAGTCATCCCTCTGCGTTGGCAGCATGTCATGGTTGCCGGCAATGTCAAAGGGGCTTTGTCGATGGCAGCTGTCCTCGCCCTCCCCGAGGATGTCCCTTCACGCGATCGGTTGATCACTATCGTGTACGGAGTCACCTTTATAACGCTTGTCACCCAAGCACTCCCCTTTGCCAAACTCCTCAATCTTCTCAAGGTCACTAAAGCCATCCCCGATGCGACCCTGGAATCCGCTCGTGCTGCCCGGATTTCCGCAAGACGTGGACAAGCGGAATTGGATGAATTGCTCGCCTCCGGACTGATCTCACGGAAAGATCACGCTGAAAAACAAGCCATGTTTCAACGGACAATCATTGAAGCAGACGCAACTGTACGCGCAAAGCTCTCCCCCTTCACCCACAACCATCTCATCGACAATTTCCTCTTCCAAGCGCGCAAGGCAGCTGTACTGGATGCCGCTCGCAGAGGATTAATCAGTCATGATACAGCCCACAAGCATGTTCAAGATCTCGATCGCACTTTCGTCCATTTAACAACCACCCCTGATCAAAGTTGTTAGGTTTAACCCATGCGCATCTTAATTGCTGGAGCCGGCCGGGCAGGCCTTCACGTAGCGACCCATCTAGCCCAATTGGGACACGTTGTTATCGTCGTAGACCGCGATGAAATGGTCACAAAACATGCCTTTGAACGATACGGTCTCATCGCCTTTGCTGGAGACGCTACGGATGCAAGCCTCCTCAAAGAAGCAGAAGTTCACCGAGCAGACATCGTCGTGGTCATGCTTCAACGAGACGCAGATAATCTAGCCGTCGCTCTCCTCGCCAGAGCAGCCGGAGTCCAGCGCGTGATGGTGCGAATGCGCGATGCGGAATACCGCTCTGTCTATAAATCTGCAGGGATCAACGAAATCCTATCCGAAATTGACATCTTCATCGGCGCATTGGCCACCGCAATCGAACATACAGAAGTACAGCACGCGATGATCCTAGGCGGAGGACAATCGATCGCCTTTGAACTCCATATTCCCGAAGACGCCGCTATCGTCGGCACCATGATCAGCGATATCGCCGCTGACCCCGATTTCCCTGCCTCCTGTGTGTTCGCCGGCATGTTCGAATCTGGAGGCGAAGTGCAAGCCCCCCGTGGATTCTCCGTCGTCAAAGGAGGTATGACCGTCCTTCTCGTCTCGCGCTGTTCGGACATCGGCAACATCGTTTCTTTCTTCCTCAGACGTTCTCCCTCTCGTCTTTCTTAAATCTCGACGAGTCACAGCATAAAGCTCTTCATTTATTGTAAATCCACTCCATTAAAAATGAACTCACACAAGCTGTACATTTAAAACGATTATTAATATAGATTTTTTATTTTATGGAAAAATTAAAGCTACTTCATATTTTTAGCTCATCAAATCCTGGAGGACTAGAAAAAAAAGGATGGATCGCAATCGGAGCGATGAACTCACTTGCTTATTCTAACGATGTTATTTTTCTAGAAGGAGCAAACATAATGGTTCCTTTCTATCAAAAGATAGCGAATCGCGTTCTTTCTCTTACTAAATTTAATTTTTATCAAAAATTTCTTCGCGTCACGCAAGAATTAGATAATGGATGTTATGACGTCATTTTTACTTATGGAATTAGAGCAGGATTTCTATTTCATTTAATTTACATGACTAACGAAAAACACAAAAATACTGGTCATGTTATTGGATTAAGAGCAGATTATTCCGCCGCACCTTTTCGCCGATGGATGCATGCCTACTTGTCATTTCATGCGGACCTTGTCCTATCCAACTCACAAGCAGCTCTTGATCTATTCGCTTGTTATAACTATTCAATAGCTTCATCAATGGTGGCGGATGATGGTATTGATGTTGCTCTTTTTTCTACAAATCACGATCAAGCTACATTAAGGGCAAGATTAGAACTCCCTATAGATAAAAAAATTATTATTTGTGTAGCCCATTTCCATCCACAAAAAAGACATTCGTTTCTCCTAAGAGCATTTTCCAGAACCATCAAACGATTTCCCAATACTCTTTTGATATTGGTAGGAGATGGTCCTCTTTCAGACTCAATCCGTCGCTATGCAAAGCAATTGAACTTGGAGCAACATGTCAAGTTCATTGGTTTACAGACCAAGCAAACAGCAATTGCAGATTTACTTAACGCATCAGATATATTCGTTCTTAGCTCTTCTTTCGAAGGATTACCAGGAGCAATTATGGAAGCGATGGCTTGTAGTCTCCCAGTGGTTACAACACATGTAGGAGGCGTTTCTCAACTTGTCGTACACGGAGTAACAGGTTATTTGGCAGATGCGTCTTCAGAGTCAGAGTTGGCCTGTGGACTTAATTTCTATCTCCAAAGCCCCACGCTTGCCAAAAAAGCAGGCCAAGCAGGGAAAAAGCGTGTATGTGAACGCTTCACAATCAAAAAAATGGCACAAGGCTGGGAAAACGCTGCTCAATTTGCATTCACTAAGAAACAGAAAAAGCTCTCTTCACACATTTATCAATCATTTTCATCGCTTATAACTGTTTGACGAGAAATGCGTATTTCTTAAACTGTTGGAATCAATTGACTTTCCTGATAAACGATCAAGCCATAATTGAAACACAAGAATAGTCCACAAAAAAGAATCTAAACGATTCTTTCCTTGTATATAATTCTTCCACAAATTACGTACTTGAGGGGCTTGTAAATATTCATTCTCATTCAACCTGTCCGACATTATTATATCATTCACCCACTCTTGCATGGGACCTCGTAGCCACATGCCAATTGGTGTCCCAAATCCCATCTTAGGCCGTTCCACGAGTCTAGTCGGCAAGTAACGCGATAACAAATTTCGCAAAATAAGTTTTCCTTTACCCCTCTTCAGTTTAAAAGCAAGAGGCAGTCTCCATCCAAATTCAACCAACTGACGATCTAAAAAAGGTGCTCTTGATTCGAGGCCATGCGCCATGGTAGCGCGATCGATTTTGACTAGAATATCATCGACAAGATACATAGATGCGTCCGCATACATCATCTCTTCGGAAGGAGTAATTCCTTTAGGCCAAGTCTCTAGATGATCGATTGGAGTGATAGAATTGGGAACGACAAAAGACATAAATATGCGAATATCCACATTTCCGTTCAGACAACCATAAATTTCCTGTGGACGAAGCAGGATAGAAAGCTGAGCTGTTTTTCTCAATTTCTCTGGAGATACGTTCAACCAATAGGAATTCAATCCAAAGCAAGAGTGACCGTATTTCCAAACAGATAAAAACACAGGATCAATGAGATAACTGAGGCACTTTCGCACACCCTGCGGAAATATCTGAAAAGTGCACCATAAGTTTCGGAGGAAAGGAGCCCTTTGATAATGCCGGTATCCTGCAAACAATTCATCGCCCCCATCTCCAGATAAACTCACAACCACATGACGTCGAGCTAGTTCAGCGACAAGATAAGTGGGGAGCTGAGATGAATCTGCAAAAGGTTCATCATACAAAGAGGGAAGTTTAGCAGCAATGCGGATCATATCCTGAGGCGTCATATAGGTCTCAATAAGCTCTGCTCCCAAACAACAAGCTACTCGTTTCGCATAAGGAGCTTCATTATAGTTCTGTTCATGGAATCCAACTGAAAAAGCTTTAAGGGAAGACGAAGCCATTTGTTGAGCATAGGCCACCACTAAAGAAGAATCGATTCCACCAGACAAAAAGGCTCCCACAGACACGTCTGACAACATTCGCTTGGACACTGCCCGTTTTAACAAATGATGGAGCTCTTCTTCTGCTTCTTTTTCTGTCCCTATAAAGGGATGAGCAATCCCATCTTCCACAACCTCTCGAAGCGACCAATAAGGCTTAAGAGCTCTAGAAAAATCATCATAGCGTGCACTTGGAAACGACTTCGCAGTCATCTCAAGTACTGTACCCGGAGCTAGCTTATATATTCCTTCATAAATAGACCACGGAGTAGGGATATAATTATATGTAAAATAAAGAGAGACAGCGTGCTGGCTAATTTTTTTTTCGAATCCAGGAAAACATAAAAAAGCTTTGAGCTCCGATGCAAAGACAAAACATTTACCAACCCAGCCATAATACAGGGGTTTCTCGCCAAATCGATCGCGAGCAAGACAAAGGATTTGATTTCGTTTATCCCAGCAGGCTAGGGCAAACATCCCTTCAAATCGCTTGCAAGCTTCCACCACACCCCACTGTGCTATACAAGCCAGAACCACCTCTGTATCAGATCGGCTGTTAAACCGGTGACCATACTGCTCGAGTTCTTTTTTTAGATCTAAGAAATTGTAAATTTCTCCATTCAAACTCAAAACGAATCGATCACAATGAGAATGCATAGGTTGCGAACCAATTGAAGAAAGATCTAAAATAGCAAGCCTACGAAACCCCAAAGCAACTCCCGCCTTGAGATCAACCCAACTACCACTGTCATCTGGCCCTCTATGTGAAAGCACATACGACATACGATTAATGGTTACACTGAGTTCTTCCTCATTCTGATTATAGGAATCTAAAATGCCCACCAATCCACACATGAATCAGCAACCTTTATCTAAAAATCATTATAATACTTGTCGAAAAAAAAACATCGATATAAATTACACTATGTCAAGCAATTGGATTGCACATCATGCATCCGTTCATGCCTTATCTTTAGTTCAAAAAGCATGTGACACTCATTCCATTAAAATACTTCCTGTTAAGGGAATCTTAACTAGTTATTTACTATACGAAGATCCTTTTAAACGAACGCTATCTGATGTAGATATCCGCATATCTCAAAGTGATCTTGGAAAATTGCTTTCCATTGCTTCCAAATATGGTTGGAAAATCCTTCGTTATTGTCCAGAATACAAAAACATTATTTTGTCAATTGGCGGCATCCAGATAGATGTCGAAACGACAGTAGGCCCACCCGGTGTATGCAGTCTTACCGTTGAAGAAATGCTTACTCAAGCCAAAGAACATACTTCTCCATTTGGCTTTCCTCATCTTCAACCAGAAATTCATCAACACGCTCTCTTACTATGCATGAACATTTTTAAAGACAAACTTATCTATGCTCAAAAGTGGGCCATCCAAGACGTAGAACAAATCATCACGCATAAAAATTTTGATGTTCGTAAATTTATTCATCTTGTAAAAAGGAGTCACAATCAAACGATTTTATCTATTGTTGCAAAATGGCTTTCCATTCATCACTCATCGAAACCATGGACTAATATTTATCAAAAACTCGCACCCCGCATCCCGCGACCTATCTACGCTCGCTGTATTCATTTCTTAATAGAAACCCATGATCCCTTTCCTTTTGCCTTAAAAATAGGGGCTCGGCTCGCATCTGACCATCCACCAACTCGTAAGCTCGCTTTAAAAAAGTTATATAAATTTGCAAAAAAAAAATATTTAGTCAATCTTCTTAGCTAAAGAAAGAGCCCAAAGTGGATAGCAGAATATATTTATTTACCTATGTATCATAATCAGTAAAAAAGCCCACCATGAATTCTCAAAAGAAAAATCAAAATCTTATCCACTTACAACCTGATGAATTCAAAGTCGTTCATGGCTTCGGAGAGGAATGGACCCGCTTCGATCAATCTGATCAAGAACTAGAAAACGAGCTGCAAACCATATTCAACCATTATTTCAGTATCTTCCCATGGGACGATATCCCTCCTAATGCTGTAGGATTTGATTTTGGTTGTGGAAGTGGGCGATGGGCTAAATTAGCTGCCCCCCGTGTCAGAAAACTCCATTGCATTGACGCTAGCGAAGCTTGTCTAGTAGCAAGCCAAGCAGCATTAAAAGAGTATCCAAATTGTCAATTTCACCTCGGTTCCATCCACAACCTGCCTTTGGAAGATGAATCAATGGATTTTGGCTATTCTTTAGGAGTGCTCCACCATTTAGCCGAACCGATTAAGGGATTAGAAACATGTGTGCGCAAATTAAAACCAGGCGCCCCCATGCTCATCTACCTATACTACGCACTCGAAAATCGACCCATGTGGTTTCGCAAACTATGGATGCTCACCGATATAGGACGAAAACTTATCTCATCCCTACCACCAAAAGTACGCTTCTTATGCTGTGATCTTATTGCCGCCACTGTCTATTTCCCGCTCAGCCGTTCAGCTGCATTCTTAGAAAATACAGGAGTCAATGTCCATAATATCCCTCTAGCTGCCTATCGCGACAAAAGCTTCTATACGATGCGAACAGACTCCCTCGACCGATTTGGAACACGTATTGAAAAGCGTTTCACCAAAGACCAGATCCAAGCTATAATGGAGCATGTAGGGCTAGTTGATATTGCTTTCAGTGAAAGCCTTTACTGGAGTGCCATTGGATATAAAGTTCCTCGACCCCAGAAAGAGGATACCCAGGTAGATTCTATCAATTATGAGAATTGAGAATTACTTAAGTGAATAATACAGATGAACGATAAGATTGAAGGCTTGGTATGGGTTGAGACGGGGGTCGCATAAGCTGGAATAGTGATTCAGTAGGTCTTCTTCTTGGATTTGTGAATCAATGCATTCGGTGACGTTTTCGCCGGCAAATTCAAAGTGGATTCCACCCAAACAAGACTTCCCCTCTCGATGGATTTGAAGGGAGAGTTCGACTTCTTTTCGAATGTCTTCAAAACGGCGGGTCTTGATTCCGCGGGAAGTAATGTGGGTATTGCCGTGCATAGGATCGGTCATCCACAGAACAGGGTGCCTTGATTTTCTAATCCCATCGACAAGAGAAGGGAGCACTTTTTCTACATGAGCAAGCCCCAATCGAGGGATGAGCACCATTTTCCCTTCTTCTTTTGATGGGTTGAGGCGATCGAGCAGCTCGATGAGATCAGCACCTTGTATCTGGGGCCCCAACTTAACTCCGACAGGATTGCACACACCTCGAAAGAACTCTACATGAGCCCCTTCCAATTGTCTGGTGCGCTCTCCAATCCAAGGGAAATGGGTTGTCAAGTCATAGCATCGACCTGTGTGAGGAAGCGCATAAGTTTGTGCTGACTCGTATTCCAAGTGAAGACCTTCATGACTCATGAAGAGCGATAAAGGTCTTTTTAATTCTGTGAGGAAACTCTTTTTTAAACGCTCAGCCGAATACACCAATCGGGCGAAAGAGATGGATGAAGGAAGAGATAGGACGATGCCGTTTTCTGGTTCTTCCTTCTCGTCGAAAAACAAATCCCAAATGACATGGGCATCAGCAGGAATATCAATTCGGCTGAAAGAACGGATGAAGTTGAGCGTCAGCGCTGCACATTGATATCCTTGCAGCAATCGGAAGGGATCCGGATTCCGAGCAGAGGCTGAGAATTCCACCCCATTGACGAGGTCGCCGAAATAATTAGGCAACTCGACCCCTTGACGCATTTCAGTAAAACGGGAGCGGGGTTTCGCATATTGGCCCGCCAGGCGCCCTATGACCGTAATTGGCCTTCCTCCCCGATTCAACATACAACTCATTTGAAATAGAATGGCCAGCATCTTGAGAATGCAACGAGGCTCACAATCTTTGAAGCTCTCCGCACAATGCCCCCCTTGGAGAAGAAACCGCTCCCCTCGTTGAGCCTCTCGAATTTGAGACTTAAGGGAATTAACCTCTGCGATACCTACAAGAGGGGGGAGCTTACGAAGGTGAACTGCAACTTCCTGTAGGGCATACGGATCGGAATAAGAAATCGGATAAGCATTCAACTTGAATCGCCAGGAATCTGGAGACCAATCGGGTTGCGAGACACTCATGGGCAAACAGACGATTTTTTTTCAGCAATCAAGGATAGATAAGAGGGGACGATCTGTGCCAAACCGAGCAACACAGCTTCGCTTATTAAATGATGACCAATAGATAACTCATCAAAGCGTACCTGAGCGAGCAGTTCAGGGAGATTCTGTAAAGTCAGATCGTGCCCCCCGTGAACACGCAAGCCACTCCGTACCGCCGTAAGCGCCACCTTTCGAATCTCAGCGAGAGGAGCAGCATGTTCCTTACGTTCCCACGACTCAGCATAGAGGCGTGTATTGATTTCAACCGCATGAACCCCTGTCTGTTGGAGAAAAACCACCGCCGATTCTTCTGGATCACAGAAGATAGAGAGGCGGCAGATTGACTTGAGACGTGCAACTACTTGCCGTAAGCGTTCTTGATCATCATACGTGCGCCACCCTCTCATGGAGGTCAGTTCCCCGGGGACACTGGGAACAATCGTATATTGAGTAGGGCGAATACAGGACACCAAGTCAATAATCGGTTGACGCAAATCGGCTTCCACATTGAGCTCAACCTGACCATCGCGGATGAGTGGAAGATGGCGAAGTGCAATCACATCATCCAGCGTAATATGACGCCCATCGCTACGAGGATGGACGGTAATGCTGCGTACTCCAGCAGCAATCACCAGGCGCGCTGCTTCGAGCAGATCGGGAGAACAACCCCCTCGGGCATTCCGCAAAAGTGCTACTTTGTTCAAATTAACAGACAACGTGGTCATCGGAACTCAGCGCAAGCAACACCCATATCATAGTATAAGAAAACGGGTGGGCCATGAAGGACTCGAACCTTCAACCAACGGATTAAGAGTCCGCTGCTCTACCAATTAAGCCAATGGCCCTGACTGCGACGTATTGCTACCTCACATCACAACAACAAAGAATCTATCATTCTTTCTGCTTCTGTTCCACACAATTAAAAGTGCTTCTCACTGCAAAAAGAGGTCGCTTCAACACTTCGCTGTGAATTTTCGCAATGTAGAGACCAATGCTTCCCATCGCAACCAGCAGCAAGCCTACCAGAAAGGTATTGAACACAACTGCTTTCGCGAGAGGAGTATAGTGCCACTGTGTGGACACAATGTAAAACGCAAAAAAGACCCAACACAAAGCGAGAGCGCTGAACAGAGTCACAAACAGGCCAATATAGAGCACAAGGCGGAGAGGAAATTGGGAGTGAGACAAAAAGCTTTGGATACCGAGCTCCCACAAGCGACTGACGCGGTAGGTAGGTCTCCCTCGAAAACGGGCATTGGCCTCGAACTCAATGATCTTGCGACGATATCCAAGCCAATCCACAAGCCCTCGAAAAAGACGCTGCCTCTCCTGAATCAGGAGCAATGAATTACATACCTTGCGATCCAACAGGCGAAAATCTGTATTGCCAGGAAGCGTTTCGATTTCTCCGAAGCAATTCATAAAAAAATGGAAAGCCTTGGCGCTCAAATGCCTAACAATCGTTTTCCCTTCCGTACTTTTACGGACCGCAACCACCACCTCCGCCCCTCCTTTCCATAGGTCGACCATCTTTGTGATCAACTCAGGGGGATGTTGCAAATCCGCATCGATACAGATCACTGCATCCCCTCGCGCATAAGCAATCCCAGCGCTCAAAGCAATTTCTTTACCAAAATTTCGAGAGAGATCGATGACTTTGACATAAGGACACGTCTCAGCAACTCGGATAAGAACAGCCAAAGAGTAGTCTGCACTGCCATCATTGACAAAAAAATACTCCCATTCAAATTCTTTTAACGCATGGGTAATGGACTCGCAGTGGTCAAAAAACGCCTGAATATTTTCAGCTTCGTTGAAAACAGGGACAACGATGGAAATTCGTTTTTTTTGAACGTCCTCTTTCGACTCGACGATGTCGGTATCCATATTAATTCCCTACCCAACTGCCTTGCTGACAACAAGCAATTGATTTGTTTTCAAAGAAACGCAGTGACTCCTACAAGCAAAACGGATTATTTTAAGAACGTTCTATTCTAAATCACGACCTTAATTTCCCACTTCATTGGCTAAAAGAGAGCAGATTGATGAATCCATTTGAACTATTTATAAATCAATTACCTCAACATCCTGATCTTCACGCAAAGTTCGTCAACACACTCAGCATGCTAGAGTACATAGGAGCCAGAAAAATCCTGAAGAGTCAGCAAGAAACCACCTTCTCTTTGCAGCTCTTGACCCATGCCTCCGAAGAGATCAGACATGCTGAAATCCTAAAAAAGGTGGTTCTTAAGATGAGTAATGGACAGCTGACCTCTTATGATGAAGAGGATCTCTGCTGTGGAGACGCTGCTCGCACCTACTTTCAAGAAGTGGATAAGAGGATCGCAGAGGTTCTTCATACACACGAAACATGGGTTAACTACTTATTCACAACGTTGGTGATCGAAGAGCGCGCACATTACGTCTATCCAGTGTACCACACGATCCTGACAGATGCCGGTGTCTCGACTGTAGTCAAATCGATCCTTCGTGAAGAAACCAAACATCTAGAAGAGATCCGCGGGCATCTGGAGCAACTTCCCATTCAACAAACACTCCTCCCTCAGATCAGAGAAATCGAAGAAAAAGCTTTCCACACCTTTGCTCGTCGACTGGTTGAAGCGTCGGAAAAGTGATCTTCAAAAGAGAAAAGCCATTTGTTTTAGGAGGATAGCGGGAGGGGATTTGATCGCTGCGATTGGATTGCCGTCCGCGCCAATGCATCCGCTCGTTCGTTAAGGGGGATCCCTACATGACTCTGAACGTAAACCAGACGCGTTCTTGTACGATGGGCAAGAGCTTGTTTGATTTCTTGGACGAGGAGTCGATTGGCTTTGACCTTCCACGATTTGGTGAGAACCCCAATCGCATACTGGCTATCTGTATAAAGAGTTACGTAGGAAGCATCAAGGGGGATCCACTTAAGCGCGAGCAAAATGGCTGTCAGTTCAGCAATATTATTCGTAGAAGCCCCTAGATATTCGTAACCTTCATATCGATTACCAGCAGGGTCAATGACAACCATACCGCTTCCTGCAGGACCAGGATTGCCTGAGCATGCACCATCTGTATAAGCGATCCAATCCCTCTTTTCCGAGGCAATAGGTTCGCGTCTAGTCTCGAAAATGGTCATGTCCCTGAGTCACTTCCCATTCTTCCCAACAAGTAAAGAATCGATCCTGCTTAGCGGTCTCACGATATATAATCACTTTCGATGAATACCCCAAGCCAATTGCTTCCTCCACCTCCACGCCCACTCCTTCTACTTATACTAGATGGATTTGGGGAAAGGAAAGAACGCGAAAACAATGCAGTGCACTTGGCGCATACACCCAACCTCGATAGCCTTTTTGCCCGATACCCTTCTACACTGCTTGGAGCCAGCGGACCAGATGTAGGACTCCCCACTGGACAGATCGGAAACAGCGAAGTGGGACACCTAACGATAGGCGCCGGGCGCGTCATGCATACGGATATCTGTCGCATCGACCAGGCCATCACCAATGGATCCTTCGCCAACAGTCCAGTGCTCCAGAATCTCCTTCACCAAGCGCATAATGTCCATCGTGAACTCCATATTTTCGGACTGGTATCTGACGGGAAAGTCCACAGTGCATTAGAACATCTTTTCTTTCTGATCGAGCGCGCTGCTTCTCAGGCTGTCGCTGTGGTGGTGCACGCATTTCTTGACGGACGCGATGTCCCTCCAAAATCAGCTCTGAAATACATCCAAGCGCTCGAAAACAAACTCGAAGGGAAAGGTCGAATTGGTTCGATATCAGGCCGTTACTACGCGATGGATCGCGATCACAGATGGCAGCGAATTCACCAAGCTTATCAAGCGATTGTGCATGGGCAAGGGATGCGATTTCCCACTGCTATCCAAGGGATCAAAGCGAGCTATGACACTGGGAAAACTGACGAATTTGTAGAACCTTTCGTCGTTGGGACGTATCAGGGGGTACAAGCAGAAGGGATAGGATTCCATTTTAATTTCCGACCAGATCGAGCGCGTCAGCTCACAGAAGCCCTTGCGATCCAACCCTTCAACAGATTTCCACGGACCCCCCTCGAACACCCCCCCTTTCCTCACTATGCTTGTATGACCACTTACGATGCCTCTTTCGGCCTCCCTATCGTTTTCCCCAAAGAGAACCCCACTGACATTTTCCCAGAGGTGATCGCGCGTCATGGGCTCCAGCAATTGCGATGTGCTGAAACAGAAAAATACGCTCACGTGACCTACTTCTTCAACGGAGGCCGAGAAAAGCACTTTGAACGGGAAGAACGTATACTTATCCCTTCTCCAACGGGCATATCTACTTATGATCAGCAACCTGCCATGAGCGCTCCCCTGATAGCCGATGCTGTCATTCATGCGATTGAAAGCGATCGATATGACTTCATCTTAGCCAACTTTGCAAACCCGGATATGGTAGGGCATACAGGTATTCTACAAGCTGCCATCGCTGCTGTAGAGAGCGTGGACCAAGCCATCGGCAGTATTGTAAACGCTGCTCAAGCAAAAAATGGAGCAGTCATTATCACCTCCGATCATGGGAATTGTGAACTGATGCTTGATGCAGAAACAGGACAGCCCCATACAGCCCACACACTCAACCCCGTCCCTTTCCTCTACATTCCCATCCCCACAAGCCATCCTCTCCCACCTTTTCGCACGGGTGGAAAGCTGTGCGATATCGCCCCTACCTTATTGACTATTTTAGGGATTGAGCAACCTCCCATCATGACAGGGCTATCTCTTTTTGTATCTTCATAAATACTTGAGTTTCTGAGCTTCCCTCTCAGAAGAGAACAGGATTATGATAGTTCCAAAGGGCCAACGAAAGTTGATTCATTTGGTCAACCCTCATAAAAAACACAAGATCATGCAAAAGGTCGTTGTAAGCAATTCAGCGCGAGTAGAAGTAGTTGCTGATACGCATGTGGGTATCAAGCGAACACACAATGAAGATTCTTTTGCTGTGGTGCAGGAAGCTGGTCTCTACATGATCACAGATGGTATGGGAGGCCATGCTTCAGGAGAGATCGCGAGTCAAATGGCTATCGAAGTGGTTCACGACTTTTTCAAAGCCACAGCTTCCGATCCAAATCGAACCTGGCCCTACAAAATGGATCGGACCAAAGCGTATGAAGAAAATCGACTGAGCGCCGCGATTCGATTAGCTAATCTGCACATCTACGAAAGAGCCCAAAGGGATCCTCAGCGCCATGGCATGGGAACAACCATCGTAGCCATGCTGTCCGCCTACAATGGAATGTACATTGCGCACGTAGGGGACTCCCGTGTTTATCGAATCCGCAATCATCAGATTCAACGGCTGACAGAAGATCACTCTCTCCTCAACGATTACATCAAAATGAATCTTATAAAAGAGGAAGAAATCGCTCTTTTCCCACACAAAAATGTAATTGTAAGGGCTCTGGGGATGAAAGAAACAGTCCACGTTGATACATGTTTCGATCGTTCTGAGACAAACGACATCTATCTTTTGTGCTCGGATGGACTCTCGGGACCGGTTTCGGATGAAGAGCTTCTCCACATCGTAGACAGCACCTCTTATCTAACGTATGCAGTTTCCCACCTTATTGAGCGAGCGAACAAAAAAGGGGGACCCGATAATATTACGGCGATCTTGGTTCGGCGCTTGGAATAGAAAAAAACATTTTTTGTATTCGCAGCGTCCCAGATGCTTGATACGATTAGGTTCTTATTTTCCGGCGTCGTCTAACGGCAGGACAGAGGATTTTGGATCCTCTTATCGGGGTTCGAATCCCTGCGCCGGAACTGTTAGGATACCCCTTTGCATCAGAATAACAGATGGGTGGTTCGCTTCCTTAAAGCTCAATCACGAGACCGATTCAATAATGCAAAAGCTTTCATTCGAAACGTTGAGTCGATAAGACGGAGCAGCAAGGACATGCTGCACACACGCACGCTGATCAAGCAGGCAGCCCTCTTGCTCAACTCCGTAGGCCCGCTCTCTTGTCCCGAAGCCACACCTGGATTGACAAAAGAGGTCCAACGAAGTGCACCAGGTTTATCCATACCTATCAAACACTGGGCAATCCGAGGGCTACGGGCCACCACTTGAAGTCGTGGCACTGATTACGCTCTTCCCGAATAAATCACGCGTGGATGAGTTTTGATCGAGACGGGGGTCTTGATCTTCTGCATCGCAATCAGCGACTGACTCCTGATTTCTGGAATCTGGTTGTACACGCTGGTTAGCCTGTGTCCGCAAGAGCCTTAAGGAGAAATGCAACTCCTTTTGGTGCTGCTTTATCTCAACACTAGGATCGCGCAGCATAATCTGAGATTCTCCAGCCAAATACAAAAGCCCCATCCGCTCCATACCCCACAGGTTCCAGAACCAGAGGACGAAAGGGAGAAGAGAGCTGCGGCACGGAAGGGATGAACGGCAATGGATCTGCTGGTGCAAGCCGAATATTGACTGCAAATGCTTCATAATAAGTGGAAAGATCACGCGTCTTACCTTTGACGGAAGTGTCCAGTTCCTTCAGTCCACCAAGCATCGTCTGAACGCAGCCTATCAATTCTTCTACCCTACAAGAACAAGTCAAATGCTGTTTTGATAATGCAGTTATCCATTCCAACAATTGGCGGATAGCTTTCAATAACGATGCATTTTTCTTGATGAATGTCTCCGTCCTCCGTTTCAAGTTTGTCCAGCAGCTGCTTGATGAAATTCAAAATTAAGGGATCCGTTTTGCATCTGTACGCAGCTGAGCCACCAGCTTGTCCCCTTTCTTCTCAGCCAACCATCTCAATCTTTCAATTCGAGCATCCAGTGATTCCCCTCTCTCTGGGAAGGTTGCAACGTTCTTCTCAAGATAACTCCGATCGACATGAAATACAGCTCTTCAGACAAAATCTTCGATAATCTGATTCCTGAGAAGGGATCAACGATTTGAGTGGATAGATTACCTATTCATTGGTTTCATAGCGAGACAACACGTAAGACAGCCAATGCCTGGCAAAGGCCAAGACGGAAGGGGCTGCTCTGGACTGCTCTCATTGGCTATTGCATAGGCGAAGGAGTGCAGGGAGTGTGCAAGAAATCCCTGAGAATTTAACCGAACGGAGCTCTTGGATAGACAAAATGTCACGCAGGGAGATAGGCCACTGTTGACGACGCACTCCAAAAGCACCAAAAGAAGAGCTGCTTTCAGGCGGATGCTCCTTCCCCATCGAGCGGACAATCCAGTCGTGCAAAGCCAGTGACCATAAGCCAGCGCCACCTCGCTCATCTTTAGTAAATCCATCCTGGCATAGATCAAGATCACCGAGAGATACCCACACAATGGAATGGAACTTTCGTTCTTCGAATGCAGTGATTCTTTGATCCACCAAACTATTCCGAAGCAGCCAAAATTTAAGTACATCCGCCTTTCGATTTTCTCGCAGAGCTAAGCGCACATTATAAAAAATAACCGCTTGATAGGAAATAGACATCGAAGGAGAGACCTGTAAGCAAGCCATGTCGGGAGACATCGATGTCCATCCAGGAAGGCGAATACGTTCAAGATTGTGCAGCTCCAACGATGATAGAGAGGGCGAGAATACTTCCTCGAGAACGTCAAAGAAACCCGCATCCTGCATTGTACCTAATACATATACTGAAGGCCACCATTGACGGAGAGAACCAGTTCAGCCGGAGGAAAAAATTTTGTTCGTATTGCAGTAACCCCTTTTAGAAGGGGATAGAACACACTCACATCGAGCTCAACGTGATTAGGATGGCCCAATCGGCAGTAGGGGGTAAGCGTGAGTTTATCTGTACTTAAGCTGCTTCAGGTAAAGAACCCAGAGAGGGCGAGCTCCCCCCATTAAACTTCCAAATGGGCTACGAATAAATCCCCCCATCTTAACAGTATTAAAATTGTTAAGTTCAATGGGGTGACCCCCTATCAGTTCAAATCCAACCTTTTCCCTTCGCCAATCAAACAACACAGCCATAGAAACAGTCACAATCGCCCTCTCTGCAAGGACTTGAAAGGACTCCCTGTATTGCACAAGCGATACTTCACCCTATTTTCCTTTAGAAATCTGTTTTGTTGTACTGATAGAGTTCAATAAAGGGGAGACTAAGTGAATCTTCGGTTGTTCCGCTATTTCGCTATTTGAGGTTTAGAAGGAAGGCTTGACTCAGCAAGAAGAACTGTCCGAGGGAAGACCAGAAGGAGACTCCAAAGAAGGACTTTATGGATCACGCAATGCATCCCCTTCATTCAAAGTTGGAAATTGTGGCCGATAGCACTAGTTTAGATAAGCCTGTTGAAAAGATGCCTTCATCTAGTAGACCTCTGCAGAATCGAAGGTTGGATGTTTACAAAAACGGAAACACTGCAAGAGCGTGTTTCTAAGCGACAACTCATCTTAATGCCATAATTTGGATCAGGAATAACGATTCTCTGAATTACAGTTCGAAACGGAACACTCAGCGAGAAAGCAGTCGCTTTTAAAGCAATAGGAGAGTCGTATTGAAGCTGAAAAAAACTGCCAAAATATTCCGAGGTCATAAGCAGGTTGAGGCGTCTGTTGATGGAACTTAGGTAAGGGCTATAAGGGTTGTGGAGTTAGTTCTGCCGCACTGCGAAAAACGACAGGAGGAAGGGTTAATCCATCCGGTATACAGTATGAAAATGCTTGGTCTGGTTCTATTGGAATCACTACACGATTAAAAAAAGCGATCACCCCGAAATCCCACACTGGGACACCTTCCGAAATCGGAGCCCGCTCCAGTGTTGCAAAACGGAGCGATTGCATCTGACCCGCCATTTCTTTTATTTTCGAATAAAATCGAGGTATTGCGCCCGCGTTGGGAGAATAATAACGTAAGCTGCTTTAATAGGTTCTGGCCTCAACTCCGAAGAATTCTATTGCAAATTACATGGATCGTTACTGAAGTCGCTGGGAGATAGAACTGAAGGGCACCATAAAACCATATTTTTAAGCGGGGCCTGATTTATCGTATGAGCATAGCTATCAAACACAAAAGCACAGGTAAGCTGTAGAGAGCTTTTACTGACCTCTGGGAAAAGAACTTGCTCCAAGGAGTACTCGATCATTTTGCCAAGCTTTCCACTTGTACCATCGTGAAGGGATAAGACAAGGACCACGTCCCCTTGAATACGGATCTGTTCAATCTGCATTCGGAAACGAGCAATAAGTTGATTTGAGAAATCAGGATCCTGCCACTGATCAATGCAGTTCTCCGGCGAGCTCCAAAGTACAGCGCAATCCCAATTGTTCTGCCTGCTCACTGCGAAGTGTAGGGAATTGATGACGTGTACGACATCGGACATGGGTATTGCTCTCATTGAAAATACCATAAATGATCAGACTCCGGTTGGCGGGGGCTGGACCCGCTCCGACGAGATTGACATCTGCTCGACCAGAAAGGGTAAGGGCACCGTCGCGGGGGCAGCGCAAGCGGATTCAGATTTTCTTCGGATGAGCTATGACGCGCAAGCTTGTACTTCCACATCGAACTGTATGACTGTAATCAACAGGCACGTGGGTGTGGACTGATCGGTACCTTTTCGCACATTGACCAGAGAACAGCTGCCAGGCACAGACCAATACGCCTCATGGCACCCACCTCAAGTGAAGATCTTCGCAAAGGATATCTGGCTACTAGCTATCAATTTCTTCATACCTGCTACCAGTTCATGGTGACCAAGACGTGCCATCCGAAGTTGTTCAGCGCGACTTTCGAATGCTTTATTGATTTGGACAACCTCTCACATGGCAAGAGGGAGTCCAGCCAAGAGTTGGTTCTGCCATATTGGATGTTCCACAGAAGATTAACCCACAAGCCCCTTGACACCGACATTTAATAACATATTAGTCCGAAGCTTTTCAGGTAGTTTCAGAAACGCATCTGGATAAAGAATGTCTTGGTACCAAAGCAGCAAGACACCACTTATCCCCTGGAACAGATTCATCGGCAACACCTTGCGATTGTCAGCTTTAATGTAATGGAAAAGAACAAACAGCGCTCCAGCTGCATCGAATTCCGAACAGCGATCGAGAATGCTGGGAAACATTATCTCAGAAGGTACCGGGATTGGCCGTCCAGAGCGGGAAGCATCCAATTCTTCAAAGACACGATTCTGCCCTTCCTTAGAAACCCAATTGGAAAACAACCATTGATGGGCCATCTGCAGTTGAAGAGCTCGTGGTAGAGCGTAAGTAACTTCATGCTGGAAATCCACGGGGGCAAGTGCAAAAAGAAGGGCTCCATATGTCGAGGAAAAAAGCTTCCGATCAAATAAACCACACCAGCACCACCGAATTCCTCACGAATACTTCGATAGATCTCGGTATCCGCTTGAGAAACAGGGATGATGCGATGGCGTGATGATTGAGCTTGCGAAAGAAAGCTGCATCGGAAAGCAGTTCCCGTTCATCCAGATGTCGAAAATACTCGGCAAATTTTACCTTCCGTACTGAAATTCACCATCTGAGGAGAAGACCAGAGACAAACGATGCTTGCATCTTTGTTCAGATCCGCCTGACTCACGCAGTCCTCCCACAGTTTCCTCTGTTCTGTGACGAATGTGGTCTCTTCATGGGAGTCCTCTAACAATCTAGCCCTAGACTTAACAGGAACTAGGAGACCATTGCCCGTCCTTTTACGAGCTTCTTGCTGTCTGGGACCTATGGATCTTGTTGTCAATTGAGCCATCAGGGTGTCTTCTTCGACCGACTCTCACCCAAGACGGTGGGATGCCCATAGAATCAGAAATACCGATTGCGTTCCAAGAACCACAGCGATCACTCATGAAAAGTAAGGTAAAAGGCCTGTCCACAATTCACGCATGGCCACATCTGCTTCCCACTTGGCAGGAGGAGTGTATGGGGATTCCACAGAAGGTTTGGGAGGTTCAGGAGGGGGCAGATTGGAGGCCCGGGGGAGCTCACCCAAGACAGGGAAGATGGGCTCAAGCACTTGATGCTCTACTGTCATTTTGAGTCATCCCCTGGATAAGACGCTGTTCAAGCCGTCTGACCAACGCTTGGACATCGCGAGGAAGAACAGAACGCTCATGTGAAAAATCGCAACGAGCCTACGTCAAATACTCCTGAGGAGGAACACTTCCTAGCCCTTCCGATTGGCCAACCCCTGGCAAGGAAGAAGAGTGCGGAACATTTAAAACGACATGGTCGCGGTAGGAACAACCTTTGGAAACACATCGATCTGGCTAACAGTCGTGGACAAGCGCAGAAGCAAATTATGTTTCCAACATCCGCAGCTCCATCAAGATAGACGGAGGTATACCCTTCTGAGGAACGAGGGAATTACTTAACTAAGTAAAGGCATTACAGGGCCAGATCAGCATCAGAAACAAAATGATATTTTCTATTATTCAACCCCCACAATCATACGACGTTGCCCGTCCCTCCGCTCTTCCAGGCTCAATTCATTCAGTTAGTCCTCAGGCAAAGGCTTCGCATCTTCGTACCTTTCTATGCGAATCCGATCACGTGCAATTCCAACATCTTCGAGCCGTTGCCTGATGACAATGGCACAGGCACTGGAAAGCTCTCAATTGGTTGCAAACGTTCCCCCCTTTAAGACGAGGGGAGTCCGTGTGTCCTTCTACCGCAGAATAGTGCTTCGATGAATAATGGGCGAGGATCTGAAGCGTGGAAGTCACGGCTGCTTCAAATTCAGGACGGATATTTGCTTTACCAGAATCGAATACAAGCTTTGAGTTAAGCGATAACTCCAGTCCATCTACTAACACTTTGATCTGGACTAAGTCCTACATCTGTGTGCTTGCGATCTGCGCATTAATCTCTTTATGAATAGAGTCCAAGCTCCCTGAACTTGGGCTATCGGAAATACTTGTCGCGATCTGCTGCATACGGCTCTTGCTCAGGTTGGCTGCCATGAGCAAAACGACAAAGAAAAGAAACAATTTGGTGATGAGATCCGCACAACTGAACAGCCAACTCTCTTCATACCCATTCAGACGCCGCCGCACGGATCAACCCACCTTTGGCTCCGCGTGAGACAGGACCCCATCGCGCGCAATTAAATCACTGACGTTCTCTTCGCAGCGCTCCAGGACCCCTAACTGATCATCGATCAATCAATATAAAAAAGTGGCTGACCGGACTCGTCAAGCCGACACCAAAAGCAACACCATAAAATGTCGACAGAAGAGCGAGTGACATCGCTGCTCCAATACTGAGATCACCAGCATTCATATTGCGGGATAGATTGATCAGCCCGGTAATGGTACCATCATGCTAAAGGCAGGGCCTAATTTAGAAAGCATTTCCCAATTGCCAATGACAGGTTGCCAGCGATAAATCCACTCCCGCTTAAACCCTTCAAACAATTTAGTAATCAATGCCCACGGGAGTCGATTCAAGAGGAGCGATACCATCTGTTTGAGAGCCGGGAAGCGGCTCTGTTCGGCGAGCAAAAGAGCTTGATTCTGCTTCCCCTCACCCCATAAGGTATAGAGTTGCTCCTGCTCGCTTTCCATTTCAGACGTTGCGCGACTAAATAATCGGATCCCTGGAATTAGCTTACGAAGGCAGAGAAACGTTCGAGGCGCAGCTGAGTAATTCAAACTGACAAAAACCGCCGCCACAGAACCGATCAAGACAACGAAAAGCGCGTGATTATCAAACGCGGGACCGTCTGGGTGTGATTGGTGCCTCGAAACCCAAACCACACAACGAATTCCAATAAAATAAACTCAATGATCTGCACGAAGAGACCTCTTACTTTTGTTTATCCCTTTCCCCCATCACTAACAGCAGCAACGCCTTGGCTCGAAGGAATTCAGGATTGGACTTAAAGTGCTGAAGAACCATCTCACACCATTCGAGCGCCAACGGATAATTCCTTAGCATTCAGGCGTGGGTAATATTAATTTCAGGAGCATTTTCATCAATGCACAATCCGTGATTTCGACACGCTCCGATCAGAGCTCTATCTGCAAGAGTAAGAGATGGGGGGACTAACCTTGTGGCAGGAATCTTTTTTACTTCCGGGCTATCTGGACTATGTTCAATGACGATCCGCTGACCAGTCAACAGAACTGGGATATCCACTTCCGTTATCAGATTACCACTATTCCATTTCACCTACTTTTTTGATATTTCATACTATCACAGTATTAATGTTTATCATGACCTGTCACCCCACAACCATATTCATAGCCTTCGGGGCTATGCGATAGTAGCAACCTCCTACACCTAACAATGGATCAAGCAGAAAGATGGAAACCTCAAGGAGATTGGCGTTGGTTTCTTTCCATTGATCCACCCAGTCCATAGAGAAATGCTGCCCTGTATAAATCCCTACACCTAACAGCGCGTGTGTAATGCTATCCCGTCTTGCAAGGCGATCGAGCTCACGTGCCAATAAGAAATTACTTTTTGTACGCTCCGAATCCGTCATTATCGGATTGATATGGTCAGCAAGAATAATTCTCCTATTTCGCAGATCAATCATTCGCAAGGCCACATCTTCCACCGTCTCATCCAGCCAAATAATGACTCGTGCAGCCTCTGCACCATCCCAGTTAGCCTCACCCAATTGAATGATTTCAGGGATCCCGAGATTGGTGGAGAGCTGCTCGAGTCGCCCCTTTTCAATATTAGGTGTGGGGGGCCATGCATGCCTCACAGGAGTAAAGACCGGCGTCGCCAAAAATCCCGATCAAAGTGGCTAAGGATTCCGTCGGATACTACGTTTTCGTCTCCTCAAATACAGGAGCAATACTAACTACGATCGCAGGTAAGATCCTTGAGAACAAGCCCCTTATCCTTGACACACATCGTCATGACTTCTTCAAGACAGGAAAGGGTATCCTGCGTAATTTCCCATCCAGCTAGAGCTACAGCAGGGTAGAGCAGTACAAAGAAAACGACGCGGTCTAGAAGCAAAACGAGACCTCCGCACTCATCGATTGAAATTTGATCAACACATCAAAGTAATCATTAATAGCCGAACGACTGTCACCGTACAGCGTAGGAACGGTTTCGAGAAAGGATCCAACCCCAATTCGACTTTTAACACGTAATTCAAAGCTTAGTTGAAACACCGCAGATGTAAATTGCGCTTCTGGCTTTTCCTCCTCCTGTTCCCCCTTCACTAGGATTCGCAGCCACCTCAAATTCATCAGCAGCATCTCGACAAACTGAAATGATAGAAACTCCAAAGAAAGCATAGAGATCTGGACTGGTAAGGGAACTGACCGATCCCAAAAGCAGACGAGTAATACGACCTCGGGCCAACCAACTTACTTGTTCTTCAGGCATCTAGCTGAAAACCAACGAAAATCAGCAGTCCATGCCCGTGCTTGAGTCACGCCTACCTCCACCCCCCTCGCAACCATACGAAAGGGAGTTGATTGTTGAATTTGTGGCTGTACGTACGAACCCCTAGACGAAGGGGGTATAAGGAAAAGGCTACGCCCCCGCAATTAGATCGAGGTACTCCTGGCGAGCCTCCACCCCACTTTTGAGGCTGGTTCCACTCGCAGCAAAGCCAGAGGAGGATATCGATGTAGACAGCGTTTTCGCATAAAGGATAGGTAAGTGAGGGTCAAGACCAGTAACCGAGCTTGCAAGACTAAAGCAACCCCCTCCACTTTGAAATCCCAGAAAAGAGCATGACGAGCTCCAGAAAAAGAAGCTGCTGGAGAGAGAGCTTCGGGTTGATCAACTCCTCGTGATACAACCGTCCCTTTCGCACCCGAGTGGATAACAAACGAAGTGCATTGAGGGTAATGCACAAGAATCATCCGAGTTCTTGGATTCTTGAGGATAAGGGAACTGAGGTGGTTCTCAATCAACGCTTGCATTCCACCACCAAAGCCAACAGAGAAACTAACTTCAGCGAGGATAAGGGGGGTATCCACATCAAAGACAGGCTGTTGAAGTCACCCGAACACAAGCTCATCGAACAGGTTGCACGCTTGGAGCTGGATTTGTGCCCAACCTCTCTCCGCAGCGTCTCGAGCTGAGCCCTCTATTCTTCTGCAACTGATGACTCAACTGAAAAACCAGAGGCCGGGAGAATAGCAAGCAACAGTCTCAAACCCATCACTTTCATTGCAACCATCTCCACTCGCCACGCGCACACAATCCCGCATGAAGTCGATTCTTATAGGGATCCAGAATCATCACGCCTAGGAAACGTCCTTTTCGGTCAGCCCCCTCTCTGCAAAATAACGCTTACAAGCAACTGAATAAGCGTCTTTTGCGGGCATGGACTGAAGCACTGAAATATCCCCCGCCGCTAGAACAGGTACTCGATTGGACACTTTGCATCCCCGTTCTACAAGCTCCGCCCTAGCTGCAATTGCGATCTTTGAGGAGACAGCAGATTCTGGATAAAATGCATCGACATACCAAGTCATCTCCTCCCACCCAGGAGTCCGAGCAACTTGAACGATCTTGCTGACTATCTTACGTAAGGCAGAAAGGATCGCATCATCGCGTCCTGGACTTGCCCCACAAGCTAGGAATCGCGCCTCGCACACGTGAGCGTATCTCTCCTAACTGACATCCTTCTAGGATTTGGCTCAGACACTCGATCAGGATACAGATCATGAACTTTTGCTTCGTCATCCAGACACACTCCAGATTCCTTGACCCTTCCTTGCTCTGAAAAATTCCCGGAGATGGATCATCTCCCACACTCTTGAAAATAGGCACCAAGGGGAGAAGCATCAAGAGTATCATCGCGAGCACTCCCATCCTTTACAAGCCTCAATCCATTCTCATTGAGCTACTGAAATCTGCTCTTGGAAATTTCTCGTCACACGCAAGCGCATCTTCGCATGGAAAGCAAGTTGACTGATATGCCCATAGAAATCGTGCGAAAAGTCCCGTTCTGTTGCATCTCCCATCATCTTTTCGTTTTCAGAACGGACAAGAAGATCCAGGCCACTATTCACTGCCTAAGTGCTGACACCGAAGTACCGAATGAAGTGTGCCTGGAGGCTATCAGAAGCCAGTTGAAAATCATCCTTATTTCGTATGACGATATCTTTAGCAAAGGTAGTGCTCGCCACTGCAGAATCAGTGTCAGACTTACACAAGAAACCGCCCACCTCAAATTGCTGCTTTTTTCATGCAGTTTGCGCGTTTTGAGCTCAATGATAAGATTGTATTTCTTGGACTCTCCTTCATGCGTATCCGCAGGCCTCTCTCCTCTCACGTCATCACCTACTTGAGCCCCTTGATTCTCAAACAGGACGCTGACATTGCGACAGAACAACTCACTATTATCCAACGTGGTTTCATCGCTCGGTTAAAACGCACGAGGATTCGCTTCCCTTCAAAGACAGTTAACTGAGGATCAACAAATGTGGAGTTTTGTAGAGAGGCAAGCGGTTGATACACTACGACAAACTTGAAGGCATAAAGATAAAAAGCAAAAGAAAGAATATACTATTACGTTACTCGTATGTTCGGTCCGACCACAGGTGGATAAATGTTCTCTTGATGATAAAAGGAAGAAAGAAGACTAACAAAAATAATTCCATCCACGGAAGGCAGGTCACCTTAAAGCCAAAAGACAAACTGCTTGATTCGAGTCCCAACTAATGACCAACCTAACGCACAACTGGAAAAACAGTGTGGCCTCTAGCGAGTCCTTCAATGCGTGTAAACACCCAAGGGGATCATGGCGCAGGTTCTGATTAAGAAAAAACGTTTTTATGATATGTGAAAAAAGGCTTACATCCACCTCAACTAGGAAACAACAAGAATGCGGCTTTGGTTTTGCCTGGGCACGACTGCTGAACTCATTAAAATTTATCCTATTCTCGTGGTCGCCCAGGAGCGAAAAATCGATTGGGAGGTCTTGTCCACAGGCCAGAGCGCAGTGAATCTCCGCGAGCAGTGGGTAGATTTCCAACTTGATTCACAGCACCTTCATTCTTTTGCCCCTTCCACCATCGATCTGCACACCTCTAAACAGGCAGCAGCTTGGTTCAGCCGTGCAGCCCTTCAAGCTGCAACCCCTCTCGAACGAAAAATTGAAACACTGACAGGTGTACCGATCGATCGAAAACAGGATCGCTGGATCGTGCAAGGCGACACGCTGTCCACCCTGCTAGGTGCCATCTATGGAAAAAGGCTCGGGCTCTGTACTGTGCATGTAGAAGCTGGATTGCGCTCAGGAAACCTCTTTAACCCCTTTCCAGAAGAGCTGAATCGAAGAATCGTAAGCAAACTCGCCACACTTCATTTTCCACCCGATTTTGCTTCAGAGCAGGCATTAATCCGAGAAAAGGTGAAGGGTCCCATCATTCGAACTGAAGTCAACACCCAAGTCGATGCCACACGTTGGGTGCTCGAACGGTTCGATACCCCCCCTATACCTGAAGGGAACTATGGGCTTGCCAATATTCATCGATTTGAGAATCTTCAATCGGCTAAACGTTGGAAGATTGTGAAAGACACGTTGCGCAAAGCCTCTCATGCTTACCGTCTCTACATCATACTTCACCCTATCACCCAAGAAAAACTCAAGCACGAAGCCGCTTTTAAACAAGAGCTAGAAGCGACCGGCGCGGTTTGGCTTCCACGGCAACCATTTGTCCGTTTCGCTCGTTGGCTCAAGCACGCCAAGTTCATTATCTGCGATAGCGGGGGCAATCAGCAAGAATGCTCCGATTTGGGGATTCCTTGCCTCATTTTGCGCGAAGTCACCGAAACAGCGATCCCGTCTGATCGCCATTGCACTGTGCTAAGTCGTTTCCATATAGCCACCATCGATCGCTTTCTGTCTGATCCCGATGCATTTCGACAAGAACGCTATCCTCTTGAATCTTCCCCCGCGACAACAATCGTCGATGCCTTACAAGAGTCTCTGCCCGCTCTTCGATCCAGTTGCTAGCTTTTCCCTCAGACGCTAAACCATGGCTCGAAGAAGCGCTTCCACGCTCATTTGCTGCTCCTCTAGACTTATCCCATAAAAAAGAGGCAAATTAAGGACACGGCGACAAAATTCCTTCGAACGGCAAAGGGTTCCAAAACGAATTGCTCCTCGTGCAGGGAGTTGTTCATCCACCGTCCCGGGATAGATGCGCGCACTTCCAACCCGCTGCTCCTGGAGCTTCTGCGCAAGGCTCGCCCCATCATACCGATTCGAAGTGAGAGCACACAGGTATCCATTCCCTTTCACGCTTGAAGGTGGACCATAGATGCGCACCCCTTCAACCTCTTTGAGCAAGGAGTGATACTGGGCAACAGCGATCCTTCGCATTGTCAAAACTTTCTCGCTCAAAGCCAAAACACGAAGCAAAAAAGCAGCTTGCAAACCACCCATACGAGAATTCCACCCAACATGAATGTGAGAATAGCGCTGCAATCGTCCATGATTGCATAGCAAACGGATGTATTCCGCTCGCTGTGGGGTACTGGCGATCACAGCCCCTCCATCCATAGCCCCCCCGATCACTTTTGCTGGATGAAAGGAAAGGGTGGCAACCTCCGCCCCTGTTAAAAGAGCTTCACCACCAACCTCTACCCCAAAACCCTGTGCAGCATCCTCCAATAAACGGATAGAGCGATCCTTCGAAAAAAGACGAAATTCCTCTATCCAAGCAGAAGTCCAACCAAACAGATGGACCAGAATGGCCGCCTCAAAATGATATTCATCATGCGCTCTTCGAAAGTGATCGAAATCCATCTGGAGATCATCCGGATCAATATCGATTAAAATAGGTATGGCTCCCAATTGAACCACGACTTCATAAGTTGCCCAAAATGTCATATTCGGCAGAGCAACTTTCATTCCTCTCTCCACACCGAGCGCTCGCAAACCAACCATAAGGGCATCGGTCCCACTAGCACAGGCAATCACATGGGGCACTTGAAGCTTTGCAGCGAGCACAGTTTCAAGCTTAGACACATAAGTCCCCCCTATAAACTCACAGCGCGTGAGACAATCCTCCCAATCTTCTTGAACCTCTTCAGCGATGTGAGAGATTAAGCGGGATAAATCAATGAAAGGAACCCGCATTAAATCACCATACAACCATTAGATAAGGGTGGTCTTTCTCAAAGCTTAACCCACTCTCGGCTTTCCCAAAAAAACTTCAATTCCACCTACTGCAAAATGTTCCATGATCCCATACAAAGATCGGATCCACTGCGGAGTAAAGCCTCTATATTGAGGATAGTAAAGATAAGCGACTTCTTCTTGTGCAGCGCACTGTTAGTGACAGGGATCCTCCCTGTCCAGATTTCCATTTCCAAGAAATAGGGATTATAATTAAAGATCCTTCTGTAATGAATGTCACGCGGTATGTGACCCAATACTGGGCTATTGCATAGTGGATCCCCCGCTGATTAAGAAGCACGGCTACCTGAAGTTCATCATGCGCTTGTCCCAAGCGGGTGCAAACTGGCAAAATCCCTTTTACAGCATCATTGTGAGCCAACCACCCGCTTGTTGCAAGGGATAGGATCATAGACAAAATGAGAGAAAAGAGCGCAACGGTTTTAGTCGTTCTGCAAGGGGGATCAGGATATAGTGGAGGACCCAGACCAAGGCAGCCAGATAGCGGGATGACCACACCCCCTCATAGCGCACTTTATGGGCAAGTGGATAACCAACCAGAGAAGAAGCAATGATCACCACCCCCATGATCCCAACTCGCCTTACCCACCATGGAATTTGGACAAGGCCATAAGAAAAAAGGATCATCCCAAGATAAACAAGAGCACCCACATGGGTGACCTATTGAATCCAAGGAGGGGCTGCCCACACACACATAAGGGCTCCAGTCTTGCTGGTTCCAAACCACATTTTTCCACCCAAGCGTCTAAGGAAGCGTTGTGTTTATAAGGACATCTAGAACTGGGATGACGAAAGTCGAAGAGAGCTATTTTGGCTGAGTTTGACCCATCGCGCTGCGATAAATCCATTTAACTGTTAAAAGGCCAAGAACAAGACCGCTACTGCCACTCAGCAGACTCTTGATCCGAAACGGCAAAGGCTCTCCGTCTAAAGCGACCATGATCAAGGTTAAAACACCAGCAGGTAAGAATAGTTCGGCAAAAGCGTCTAAATAAATCGCCATCATCAAGAGGAAACCACCTCCAAAAGCAGCTATCCACTTTTTTGATGATGGCCACCCAATAACCACAAAGCAAAAACAACAGTTGTGACCGACTATTGTCTTGGCGGACACAAAGCAAGATAGTGTGTGGGCCTGCTGGGAAACATCAGCGGCAACATACAAACCCATACAGTCATCGTAGAAATCGCTTTCGCAGGATCGAGAAAACAAACCAACAGAGCAACAAGTAACTCGACAGAGGGGCAAGCATGGTTGCAAGAGACAATTTGCGCACCACCAGATAAAAAAGAGTCGCTACACAGGATTCAAACGAGGACTGATACCGATGGATCTGGGTGTCCCAGATCCATGGCGACCCACTCCCCCCGCAACATATGCATTCGCTGTAATTCAATCACAGCACCATCAGAGTTCATCTCCTGAGAGTTGATGAGGGCAGGGAGAAAAAAAGCAATCCACAGAGATAAACAGCCAAAAAACAGTATTGTACTTTGATATTTCGACTATCAATCCAGAACAAAACATAGTTCTTTTCTCATGATGAATCTTCTAAGTATCCTCTCTAATCTCCAAGTGGGCAGTCATGAGCGTTTCCATTCTTTTCCCGGTCTTCAACAAAGAGGACAATTTATGGAGGCTCCCTCAAGAGGCTTTTCCCATCCTAGATCAACTAACGATGACTACGAAGTGACTTTTGTGGACGATGGGAGCACAGATAGCAGTGCAAAAGTACTTAAAAACTTTCGCCAAACCTATGGCGAAGACAGTATTAAATGTGTTTCACACCCCAAAAATTTAGGGACTGGCGCTGCCCTTCAAGCAGGATTTAAAACGGCCACTTGCGATCTGTTGATCACCATGGACACCGATCTCACATTTTCTCCATCCCTTATCCCCATCCTTCTGAAACGGCTTGAACAAGGGATGTCGATGTTATCAGCGGATCGCTAACGCTCGCTGGATTTTCCAAACAAATCCCTTCATACAGGGTTTTTATCAGTAAAGCAGCCGGTGTGATCTGTTCTTTTCTTTTAGGTCAGTCCATAACAGCGACCAGTCCTATCCTTCGTTTTTATCGGCGCCAAGATATTCAATCGCTCCAGCTAAGCGCTCAGGGATTTGAGATCAATGCAGAAATCCTGTTCGCTCTCGCAGTAGCTGGCAAACGGATTGCGGAAATGCCTGCTCACTCTGCCCAACGCATTCATGGCTATAGCAAGCTCAATTATTCAAAAGAAATCAGGCGACATCTCTCGTTGTCAAAGTGCATTCTTCAATGGCGCATCACTCAGGAAAAAAATATAGCTCGTGCAATCTGGTTTCTCATTTTCAAATAGCTGCAAGCTGCTTTTATTTTAATTGCTCACTTGAGATTTCAGCCACTCGACTGGCTGTTCTTCCATCCCCTAATGGATCGAGCCAACCTCTAGGGCGATGATGTACTTCAGCCATCGCATGTTTTAACTCTTCTGGATCATCCCCTGTGTAGAGGATATTAGCCTTAGCTTCAACTGCCTCGGGGCGTTCAGTGGTCGATCGAAGGATTAAACAAGGAACATGGAGAGAACACGCTTCTTCCTGCAATCCCCCCCGAATCTGTAAGGACAAGAGTTGCTGATTTGATCATACACAACGCATCTTTGTATCCAAGTGGGGGCAAGACGAGGAAAGAAGGAGCTGATACCCAAACGCTCAGACCATACGCCTGAATTCGATTCTCCTTCCTCGGATGAATTGGGAACATAATGCAAAGATTGAGATCGGATGCCGCTTACGAAACTCCCTCTAAGAGCCTGCTGAGGTGAACAGGTCATCTACATTGGCAGCTCGGTGGAGCGTTAAAAAGACAAAAAGGACTCCTTCAAGATGCAAACGGGAAAGCACTGTTGAAGATTCCGTTGCTTCTTTTGCATACTTCAACGATGCATCCACGACGGCATTCCCTACCACGTGGACTCCTTGATGGATATTCTCTTCTGCTAACTGCATAGCTTGAAATTCAGTGGAGCAGAAATGGATGGATGCCACGTGTCCAGTCAAGACGCGATTTTGCTTTTCTGGCATGCCCCAGTCTCCACTGCGAAGACCCGCTTCAAGATAAGCTATCGGAATTTGAAGCTTCTGTGCAGCAAGCGGACACGCTATTGGTGTCCCCCTGTACCAACATAAAAGAAGGGGGATCTTTCAATAAAGCTTTCGCCACCCCAACTATCATGGAAGCGAATTGACAATGGAGCTACTGAGATCCCACACCCAGATGAACAGAAGGAGTAGGCAAAGAGAGCTCTTCAAAAAATTGGTGATCCAATGCTTCTGTGTAGTACTGTTCTGTGTGAATAATCCGAAAAGGGATCTTCTCAAGAATGAATTCATGCATCACAGGTGCAAGCTTGATAAGTTCTGGTCTCGTTCCAAGAACGATAGAAACCATGCCTTATCTCAACGCTTGATAGTATACCTCTCTTGCGGACTCGATTTTGAAGGAAAGCCTATGACTAAAAAACACGCTGATCTTTATCCAACTCGTGCAGAGAATTATCCTGAATGGTATCAACAAGTCATTAAAAATGCTGATCTTGCAGAAGTAGCTCCTGTCCGCGGCTGTATGGTTATCAAGCCGTGGGGGTATGGGATCTGGGAGAATATTCAGCGTATGCTCGACCTGCGTCTGAAAGCCACAGGGCATGTTAATGCCTATTTCCCGCTGTTGATCCCTCAATCTCTCCTCAAAAAGGAGGCTGAACACGTTCAAGGCTTTGCCAAAGAATGCGCTGTCGTCACGCACTCTCGTTTAGAAGAAAAGGACGGAGATCTCATTCCAACGGATGAATTAGAAGAGCCACTCATTATTCGACCGACCAGTGAAGCAGTCATCGGGTCTGTCTATTCAGGATGGATCCATTCCTATCGAGATCTGCCTCTCCTCGTCAACCAATGGGCAAATGTGATCCGCTGGGAACGCCGCACGCGCTTGTTTCTGCGGACCACTGAATTTCTATGGCAAGAGGGGCATACATGCCATGCTACTAAAGCGGAAGCGATTCAAGAAACGCTTATGATCTTAGACCTGTATGTTAATTTCGCCAAAGACTGTCTAGCAATGCCTGTCATAAAGGGGATCAAGACTCCAGGGGAACGCTTTCCAGGTGCACTGGAGACGTATTCGATTGAAGCGATGATGCAGGATCGAAAGGCACTCCAAGCGGGAACTTCTCATTTTCTCGGTCAGAATTTTGCCAAAGCTGCGGAGATCAAATTTCTCGACAGAGAGGGACTCGAACAATACGTGTGGACCACTTCGTGGGGAGTCTCGACACGACTCGTAGGAGCTTTAATCATGACTCACAGCGATGACTACGGCCTCGTTCTCCCTCCCCCTCTTGCACCACGCCACATTGTTCTCCTCCCTCTTTGGCGAGAGGAGCAACAAAAGGAAGGGGTGCTCTCTTATTGCAAACAACTTGCAGATAGGTTAAGGCAGAGATTTTACGAAGGGGAGCCGATCCGAGTCACGCTCGACGAAGGGGAAATAAAGAGCAGCAGACACTGGGAGTTTATCAAAAAAGGAGTCCCTCTCGTCGTAGAGGTCGGTTCTCATGAGGTGAACAACCACACCGTGTGCATCCGTCGCCGCGACTGTCCTCCCCAGGAGAAAGTCTTCCTGCACAGAGATGAATTTACAGAACGCGCCCCCCACCTTTTGTGTAAAATCCACGAATCGCTCTATCAAAAAGCGCTTGCTTTCCAAGAAAAACATACCCATTTCATTCACACTCACTCTGAGTTCCAAGATTTCTTCACACCCATCTCTGAGGGGTCAGAACTGCACGGCGGCTTTGCACTTGCTTACGCTGCAGATGACGCTACTACGCAAGCCATCTTGGAAGAACGAAAAATCACTGCACGATGCATCCCCCTCTCGTCAGAACATGAAACAGGTCGATGCATTTTCACAGGAAAACCGAACGCACGCAAAATCCTCTTTGCCAAAGCATATTGAAAGAGGAGCTGCGCTATCCCCCCCGTCTGCCTTTCCTCCTTCCTTCTTATTATTTACTAGTTGGATTGGCAACAGGAGGGGCAGGATTAGGTACAGGCAGTTGCCTTCGGGTTTCCACTTCTTGCTGGAGCCAACCTACAGTCTGTTCACGAATATCAAACAATTTTTGTGAAGGGCGGCGCAGCGATGGATCAGACAAAAGAGCATACGTTACCCAGGGAATACCGCCGTTACATCCGCACGAACGTAAACAGAGCCTGACTCCACACTGGCCAGATGATACCTTTCCCAGTGTATGTCCTTCCCCTGACGGACAAGAACTTAATGCGTCACCACCCACTGGATCGACACAAAACTGCACATCAATATCAAAACTATGAGAGAGGATGCCGGGGACTTGATCTAGGAAGGGTTCCCCTTGAAGCGTATAATTTTTAGGGACTCCATCCCCTAAAATCCATACCGCCATCTTGCACTGAAGTACGTACGAGCAATGGTACTGCATCGCTGCCTCCTCACAAACATCCGATTGAATATCGATTTCCAGTCGAAAGGAACCTTCGAGCTGCCTCCTCAATTTAATAACATTGAGAAAGATCGAGCCATCTTGAGCCACACCTACAAAAATCTGAATTTTATGGCGATAGGCTGTCGACAAGAGAGACGGGAAGGGGACGCTTAGTGCCTCCTCTAATTCAGCTATCCTTTCATCGAGCAATTGATAAAACTCAAACTTAGTCATCCTCCCTTGGCCTTCCTCCCTTTAAAGAAAAAAGGAGAACAGTTATCCGTATCGGTTAGGGTCTCCTCAGAAAATCCCAAGTCGTAGATGCGACCAATCCGCGTTGCTCAAAGGGATTAGCTCCTGCTTGCTGATCGATTTCGCGTATGCGATGGCCAAACGCGCGATGAGCATCGTGATAGAGATTAGCTCCTGTGGTGGCGAGGCGCTGTTGACGCCCCACATAGGCCATGAATGCCTGTTGGATAAGAGCGCGAGGTGTTTCTTTACCAGAGATCGCAGTGGGGTGAACCGTTGCACAGATTCAAATTGCTTTTTTAATGATTCGATCAAAGAACAGTGGAAGAGGGATCAGATATCAACATCCTTTGTGCTTCCCCTTCATCGTTCCGTCAAGGTCTCTTCTCTAGTCGCTAGTTGTTCTACTTTCTTGAGGAGGACACGCGGATTAATAGAACCTCTATACGTATACAACGCGCCAGGAAGATAATCCTCTAATACTTGTTCACTCACGCGCAATCGCTCACTCACAGCAAAGAGAATACGATAGGAGAGCCCCTGTTGGACAAGTTCCACCCGTTTCCACACAGCAGCTCGACTCCAATAGCCCAAGATTTCCACATACACCCGACATCCCTCCTTACGATGACGGAAAACTAGATCAGGGACACAACATCCAACTCCTGGAAGATCTAAAATTTCATCCCCCAACTCGATCGTCCAATCGCATGCGATGGCTTCCAGAGCGCTGACGAGATTCTTCACTTCATCAGAGATCGACTCAGCAGGTGCAATAGGACTATGATACCATTCGATATCCCTTTTTTGCAGCGTAAAGGTTAAAGGCTCGTATCGGCGGCTCCAACGAACTTCCGTATGGAGTGACCACTCATCGCAAGACATCAGAACAGGTAACAAGAGAGCGAGTTGTAATCCATACTTCGTAACAGCCTCAAACATACTGTAAGGGCCATCGATTCGGATCCGATAACCTCCTTCACTGCGTTCAAGCTGATAGAGGAGTCGAAGAAATTTAATGCGATGAAAAAGGAATCGGTAGGTTTCGATATGAGAACAGTAACAGTGAACGGTCACCTGAACCGCACGCAAAAGAACTGCTTGCGCTTGGGCCAAGTTATACATTTCAACCAGCGTCTCTGCAGAAATAGATGGGACAACAAGTATCCGATGGGCAGCGCGTAAATCTCCATACAATCTATCTTCAAATGCGCCCTCCTCCATTTGATAAGCTGACGTGATCTCTCGGATCACACACTGCCGATCGAATGCTTCTCCTTCTTTTAATCCCTGCCTCAATTCATTTGCGCGGAGGAACACGGCACGTCGCAGTTGAATTGCATCGTGATAGGAGTTTTCGTCAAATTCACACTGATCCACAATTAATTTATTTAATCCAGCAGCAAGACGTTTGTCTCGAGCATCCACTTCGACTGCCATGCACATCTGCTCAAATTCTTCTCGCTTTTTCCCCTTGCAGGTCTGGGCAATTGATAAAAAAGCTTGCGCGAGAATTAGAGCTCTCGCCTTCTGTTCCCCTTTGAGAGGGACGAGTATAAGCTGGTGATCTTTCCTTTTAACATTAACTAAATCAGCGGTAAGCACTGTGTTCCCGTCGACGTTCACTCGTAAAGGATTCAGCTGTTCGATTGGAGACTAACTCATAGAGGATAGCTCGCTTGCCATCTTGCTTCCGCAAAATACGCCCAAGGCGTTGCACATGCTCTCGCACGGACGCGCTTCCTGAAATGACAATCGCTACATTGACATCCGGGACATCGATTCCTTCATTAAGGACTCTCGAAGTGGCCACGGCTCCATATTCGCCGTTCGCTAACTTTGCTAAAATTTCACTTCTTTCTTTCACCTTTGTTTGATGGGTGATAGCTGGGATTAAAAACCGAGAAGAAGCGCGATAGGCGGTTGCGTTATCTTGACTGAATAAAATCACTTTGCTTTTCCGATAAAGATGCAACAGGTAATCAACATAATCGAGCTTTGCAGAAGCTCCGAACGAAATCGCCCGTTGGCGCTGATAGGCGAGTAGGGCACGTTGCCCTCCAGCACTTTGAGACGCGCGGAAAATGAACTCTCCCCACCCCCTCGGCTGCCCTATTCTAATGTGATGACGCTTGAGAAAATCGATATAAATCGCCCGTTCACTTTCATATTGCAACCGTTCTTCCGAAGAAAGTTCAATTTGAATGCATATTACTTCATAATCAGCTAAATACTCACCTGAAAGTTCTCGAATATCCTTGTGAAAAACAATGGGGCCAATCAATTCATGCAACAAGGCATCGCGTCCATCGCTCCGCTCAGGGGTTGCTGTGAGTCCAAGGCGAAATGGAGCTAAACAAAAACGAGAAGCAAGCGCATAAGAAGGGCCTGGAAGGTGGTGGCACTCGTCAAAAATAATGAGTCCAAACCGAGCCCCCAAATGTTCCATGTGCAGATAGGCAGAATCGTAAGTAGCGACTGTGATCTGTTGGATCGAATAGTCTCCTCCTCCCACGAGCCCGATGGGTAGTGCAAAAGTAGCACGCAGTCGATCGTACCATTGCCGCATTAAATCGAGTGTGGGAACGACAACCAATGTGCTTCGTCGCCGCGCCTCGATAGCCATAACAGCCACATGCGTTTTCCCTGAGCCGGTAGGCAGTACAAGGATCCCCCTTCCGCCAGCTTTCTTCCATGCCTGAAGAGCCTCTGTCTGATAGGGATGAGGAACTCGATGAACGCGAGTAGAACACGTAATTTCCATATACTGACGAGCTTGATCCTTAAAAGGGATCCTCGCCTTGGTAAGGGTGCGCACAATTTCTACGTATGCAATTGCAGGAGCTCGATGACAATGCGCACGTGCATCCCACGCACACATCGGATGCAGCAGAGTACTTTCTCTACCAAGACCCTGAATTTCCACTGTACCCGACACAAAAGAGAGGACAGGCCTTTGATGTGTATCAGAAAAAGTCCCGTGCGGCTCTTCTTTTTCCTCCTGGAGTAAAATTGAACTCATTTCCCAAATCCATTGATTGCATGCGGCGAAGTTTTACCATTTTTCCCCCCTTCATACTACAAGCACAAACCTAAATCTCACTCGATAGTTCATAAAAATAATTCTGCCGCAGGCTACTAATGAATCGGTGACACGGTTATAGCACTGACACGATGGTCCCCGGAACACCTTACAGTGTGATTCAGCTTCTGGGGATAGGAGGCATGGGACAGGTCTGTGAAGTTGAAGACACCACCATTGAACTCCACTCTCACTAAGAGTACTCCATTTGGATCTGCGCGCCCGTCCAGATTTCCCCAGAAGAATTCAAAAAGAAGCAAGAGCGCTCGCTTGGCTCAATCATCCCAATATCACACAGGCATTCACTGCAGGAATCATGGAAGACAGACTGAACCTCTCTTACTACATCATGGAACGACTCGTAAGGCAAGTCTACAGACCATTCTAGAAAAGAAGAAGAAGTGCCTTCTCCATGCATGCTACACTATTGGGATCGAGCTGTTCGATGCTCTCGATCGAGCCCATGATCACAGGTTCATCCACCGCGACGTGAAGCCAACAAATATCTTGCTACACTGCAATGGAGATGGCACGACAACGATTAGATCACCAGTTGCTGGACTTTGGGATTGTGACCCTAATCATCTAACCGTTTATTTGTTGGATTGCTCTGGGTTGGTACACCCACCCACGCATCTCCCGTACGAGGAGAGTGTGTCACACCAAAAGACGATCTCTATCCAGTAGGTTTTGTTCTCTACGAAATCCTCGCAGCTCATAGCCACTTTTCCTATTTAAAAGGCCTACACTGAAATCGTACAAACGCATGCAAACACTTATCTCCTTTCACCCCCTCTCTTTCAATTTGAAGACATTCCTATCGGGCTAGCCAACATCACTCATTGCGCATCACATATTACATAAGGACTCCAGAAGGCGACTCCAAAACGCATCGCTCTTTCTGCTATTTTGCTTTAAAACAAGACATAAAAAGGAAACGCAAGGTAATAAAGGAGGGCACCCACAACAAACTGATCACGACAGAGTTCCTGTCACAATGGCTAGATCGGCCGTTCGAGACACAACCTATCGACAAAACAACTAGTGTAACCAGCACTCAAGATCGCCTTGATTCATACCTCAGTATCCACGACGACACCAGCACAGCGACCCTCTGCCCAGGAAGAGAGTCTACACTTTCTAATTTTACCCAACCCTCTACAGATATTCTTATGAAATGAATTGTTTTTTATCTTCTTCTCCACAAAAACACACTCCCATCCCACAAAAACAACAAGAAACGATACGGGTCGAGCCAATTCAAACTCTTCCCTTATTTCTCCGGCTTGATATATCTATTTTCCCCTTTTAAAAGATCAAGAATGCTCCTCTCAAGAACCCTCTCTCTTCCCACTCCTTAACTGACTTTCTAACTCCTTCCTATTTTTAATGGCGCTCCGCTTTTTGGCACATGATCCACATCAGAAGAGGCAAATAACTCTCCCTTCTTCCTCTCCCGAAGAATTCGCCACGCTTTCTGTAATCAACAACCCAAAATAAGTTAGGCTGTGTCGCAAACGGATAGATCACCTGTGCCAATTATCGAAGTTTCTTGACATTCACGCCAGATTGGGTTTTCCCTCCTTTCATCCATTCCCCAATGAGGTCATCTCCTTGATTTCCCAACGGAAAGATACCCCCAAAAAAACAACCGATCGGCGTGCGGCGGGGGAATTTCGTACCCCATTTAAAGGGACTGTCGAGGTGGAAGAAGGGTTTGGTCTTTGCTTTGAAGCTCAAGCCTGTAATATATCTGAAGGAGGGATGTTATTGTGCACTACCTATTTGCCTGAGGTGGAACAGTTGGTCACTTGTCATGTAGAACTTCCAGGGCAAAAGGGATTTCTAGCGAATGGAAAAGTAGTTTGGCGTAAGGAAAGGGATAGAGGAGGGGAATTCGGATTGCAGTTTGATGAGTTAAGTCCAGGTGGCGTAGAGGCAGTGAGAGTGTTGACTGAAACTACCGGTGAATCAAAAAAAAGTTCAGAGAGAGAACCCCAGATGGGCACCGCTGTCCGCCTTCACATTGAAGGGCTTCCCACAGCCATGCGCGCCCGCATTAAAGAAGCATTAGGTGTGCAATGGACGATTGGCAGTGAGTTGGGATTCCTGCAGCTCGGGCGTTGTTTAACAATCGAACCCGCTGAAACGGAAGGGACAAAAAGGATCGCTCGGATTGAAAATGTAGAGGTAGAAATTAATCCAGAAACCTCCACTCCTCAACTGATTGTCCGAGTCAGCTTGACCCCACCCCCACCCCCTTCTCCAACAATCCAAAGAAACACACATGTACAAGACGAAAAAGAGGAAGACGAGATTCCGACGATGCCCAGTTCTGTAAGGCCTGTCTCTCATCACGGAGAGGCTTTCAATAGCCCTGAGGAGCATTTGTCCTCTCCTGTCAACAACTCAGTCAAAGGGGGGTCTCCATCTTCTCTATCCCCCTCTTCCTCCATTTGGCAAGTTCCTTCTATTCCAATCCAAGCAGGCCATATTTCACGCCTTATGCAGCATGCACTGACTTGTATTCAAAGCTCTTCGGGCTCTCTCTGGAGAGGGGCACGCGCTCTCTTCATTCCTCCTCCCCCCGCTACGATTCGAAGTCCATCTCGGCGTGTCACTGCTCCGCCCCCAGGAGGAGGAATTTCTGCAAGAGGGAAAACTACCCTCCGTCAACAGTCGAGCTACAGTTATTCACATTATGAGCCTCCAAAGATCGAAAGGGGGGTTCGTGTCAGCCAACGGTGGGTTATTGTTGGTGGACTAGGCATAGGTGCAATCGCATTAGCTACTTTTGCGCTTCGTAGCCCTTCTACCCCACCCCTACCCCCCCCTGCAACCACTCCGCTCTTGTCACAAAATGCGGTCTTGCCAGGAGATTCATCACCTTCTTCATCTGAGACCAACCCCTCAACCACTCCCTCCACTTTTGCTGTACAGGTACAACCTACACTCGAGCCTACACCTACAGAGGAGGAGAGCTACCGCAAAGAGATCGTGACTACCGCCCCTTTGACAGCACCTCCCTCTCATTCGTTTACATATACCGGTCTATCAGCAACTAAGATGAAGGGGCCGCAGCTTCTTCCTTCTCCTCTCAAGAAAAAATTTACGACCGATAAACATATCTCTGTTCCCTCCTTCGGTGTTGGGCCAATTAACCACGCGAACGTACTTCGGCTTAGACTAGACAGTACTATCGAAAAACTGCAGGGAACTACGAAGCAAGGGGGATTCAATGTATTTATCCCCAATTGCCGTGCGTTAGAGCCAGCAGGTCCCCTTGCCTCACAGGATGGCCGAATTCAGAGCATACGGATCCTCAACCAACCCCACGGCGCAGAGTTGTTTGTGACTTTCAAGAACAGAGAGATCCCGCCCTATCAGGTCCGGGGGAAAGAGCATATCTTGGAAATCGCTCTGGCGCAGCCATTCAATGCTGCGCCTACCCTTGAAGAAAAAGCGATCAGCATCGACAGACCGATAAAAGAGTCCAGTCCTCCACCAATATCCAAGGTCAAGCCGTCCAAGAAGATGAAAGTCGGAGAAAAAAAGCACTAGCTATAAAAACACTGCACGTGTTTCAACCCTTTTCCTTAGGAAATTTAGGAAATTCATCGAGCGCCTCTTCCCTTCCGAGTCTTGGGAGGAAACATGCCCTGGCTAGATATTCCCAGATTCCATCCATCTTGCTCACGGCGCATCAGGCGGAAACTACCCGCGTAAGCAATCATAGCAGCATTATCCGTACAACTCCTCACGGGAGGGATAAAGGGAAACAATCCAAACCGATCGGCCTGCTCGATCAGCAAACCCCTCAGCCCCTCATTAGCGGCCACTCCACCCCCCAGAACAACCCGTTTTATCTCTTCCTGCAGGGCTGCCTTTACCAACTTGTTGACCAATACCTGCGTCACAGTTGCTTGAAAAGAAGCACAGAGATCAGCCATATCCTTTTCAGAAGCTGGTCTCCCATATTTTGCAACATGGCGAACCAGTTGAGCCTTGAGGCCAGAAAAGCTGAATTCAAGATTGGAATTGTAAGCCATGGGCGCCACAAATGAGAATCGAGTAGGATCCCCATTCGATGCGAATCGATCAATGATAGGCCCCCCCGGGTAGGATAATCCAAGCACCTTAGCTACCTTATCGAAACATTCGCCTACCGCATCATCCCGCGTTGCCCCCAATTCATGAACGGACTCATGAGAAGGGGAATCCACTCGATAGATAGCTGTATGACCACCCGAAACCAGCAAACAAATAAAAGGAAATTCCGGTGCAGAATACACATGACCTGGATACTTCAAAAAAGTAGCCATCACATGTCCGAACAGATGATCTACCCCCACCAATGGTTTGCGCGCAGCCCATGCGATCCCTTTCGCTACCTGAACCCCAACAAGTAGCGCACCTACCAATCCCGGCCGGTTTGTTACGGCAACACCATCCACTTGTCCCACTGAGACACCAGCTTGTTGCAACGCTTCCCGGACAACATATACAATGTTAATCGCATGATTTCGAGATGCAAGCTCTGGAACAACCCCTCCATACACTGCATGCACTTGCACTTGACTCTGGATTACGTCTGAAAGAACCGTCCCATCCGCCAGAACTAACGCTGCAGCTGTTTCATCACACGAGGACTCAATTCCCAAAATAAGCTTCATGCCGCTCTCTTCGAATGATTCATTGACCTACCCACAGAACTACTCCCAAAATAAAAAAACCCAGAAATGCAAGCGTAAGCCCAGTTGCCAAAGAACTGACAGGAGCAGTATGATCTTTATCGTTTCTCCTGCGTCTCCAGACCCATGCAAGTAGTGTCATTTCCGAGCTGCCCCCCACAAGCAACGATCCCCACGCCAACAACAATCCCACTTTTTTTCGATGTTCCTGTTTTGGAATTTCCAATGCAAAACCATCCAGAGCTATCCACGAAGGGGTCGCTGCCATGCCCGACAAGGCTAGGTCGGGAGTTAAAGAACAAGAAGTCTCTCTCAACTTCTCGGAACGCTCAAGAACTGGCTCCGTTTGCTGAGGGCCTACCCAATAGGGGCGAGCTACCACATAAGCTCCTGACAGTGCTATCCTTTCAGGCTCGGGAGCAGTGACAAGCCAATACTCCCCTTCTTGGAGAGAAAAAGGAGTAGTCCACTGGGCTGTCTTCCATCCATCGGGAGAGGTAGCTTCCAGATCGATGGCAGCAGCATAAAGTCTACTGCCACGATGATAGAGTTGAGTATAGAGCCTTCTTGCTGCCGAAGGAGCAAAAAAAGTCGTGCTCCACTTTTTTCCCTGAGGCCAAACAGGTTGAATCACTGCATAGACTCCTGCAAGCGCAACAGGTAACGCACCAAACCAGTACCCTTCACTCTCTTGCATATGTACACGCGCTGTAAGGGCCGCTGTCCCCCCCTGAACAGTAGCGAGCCAGCCTTTCCACCCAGGCGAACAGGCGCGATCTGGATTATCTGCAAGGGTAAGCCCGGGCTCTGGCTCTACTTCCAAATGACTTAAATCTTTCAGCACCAAGGGGCCCTTTTTCAAACGCATCCACACGGGAATGGGAAAATAAGGAATAAGGCGACCTCCCTCCACCACTACCTCTATTTCCATCTCTCCTCCCGTTTGGGTCGGCTCTATTTTACTCGAAGGGAAAAAAGATCGAGAGGTAGTTCTTTCTTTCCATGCAGCTCTTCCTGAAGCTAACTTCTGATGCGCTCCATCCCATACTTCAAGAAAAAGAGGCTCCCCTACGTCATGATGAGTAGAAAAAGGAGCGAATAGTTCGCCCACCCCTTCATGATTCGAACGCCCCACCCAAATGAAATGCTCTTCTCCCCAACTCATTTCCACCATTAATGGATCCAGCGCAACCGATTGTCGAATTCCTTTGTTTTCCTCAAGGATCAAGACTTGCCAAGCAATTCCCTCTGAACTAGGAAAGTTGGCAAGTACTATGGCTGTACGCAACGGTTTTTTCGCCCCTATCCAAAGTCCAAAAGAAAAGAGGAGAAGAGCTACACAACTAATCCCTCTTGGCAGGAGAGTTTGCCAATACCGTGGTGCTATCAACAGCCTAACCCGTCTCATTCCATTAGGTAATCCATAACCATGAGGAGAGAGCCAACATGACTAAACAACCCGCACCTGACACGATCTTTTCACAACGTTCCACTTTTCTTCGCGCTCGGCTCGCCTCATTTTTGGCATTTGCTCCTCTCACCATTTGGACCTTTCTTCATGTTTGGAACAATCTTGCAGCTTATCGCGGCGCTGAAGCATGGCAAACGTCGGTCACGACTTATCCTCACCCTTTTGCTCATTTGTTTACTCTGATGGTTGTTCTCCTACCCTTAGTGCTACACACGATCTGGGGCATCTCGAGACTGTCGAATTCTCGCCCCAACAACACACGATATACATTCTACGCCAATTTTAAATATCTCTTGCAGCGCATTAGTGCAATCGGCGTCCTTTTATTCATAGGAGCTCATGTTTGGTTAGCCATGCTCCAACCCCGCTTGACGCTCGGTCATCCAGAATACTTTACGGATATCGCGCGTGAGATGCGCTATCATTTTCCCACATTGATTGTTTATCTTTTAGGGACTCTAGGAGTGGCTTATCATGTCGGGAATGGTCTATCTTCGTTTGCGATGGGGTGGGGTTTTGTCTTAAGTCGGCAAGCTTTGCGTCGCCTCGAATGGGTATCCATCCTCTCTTTTTTCCTTTTACTCGCAATGAGCTGGGGAGCTATTTACGCATTGTGGCAAGCAGGTAGTGCGCTCCTTCCTCTTAACGAATAAAACGAATAATAAAAGCCAGCCAGAAAGAATAAGGCCTCATGCTCACAACCAGACGGACATCAGGCATTCCGCTGGGAATGCGACATGCTCTGGAACCCGATCACCTAGCTGCCATTTCCATTCTGATTGCAGAAAGGCGTTAGAACTTCTAAGGACGGATTTGTATTGAGAACGTTATGGGGGTGACACCCTCACCCTAACGATTGTGGGGGGAGCCTCGTTTCTCTTGCGCGAGCAATTCCCTTCCTGGACGGAGAATTCGCTTGAGTGCTTGGTAGCGCCTATGCTTCTTTTTTAGGTTCCCATGCTTTTCTCCGAGGGATTGGAAAGTTCCACAAGGGGAACTGTTCATTCACGACCTTTTATCCCACTTACCACATGACACACACTCATGCGAGTGCAGAGCATCCCCATTTTCACCTTGGCCTTTGTTTGGTCTTTCGCATGGAAACCACTGCTGGTTGGACTTGCCCATGACCAGCGGGAACAGGAGCCCTCACTGCAGCTGTTCCTGCTCAACTTACTTCTCTGCGCGAAGGGCTAGTTTGTATTCTCCTATTCGGCATCGGCTCCACCTTCAGTATGGCCCTGCTTGCCGGTGTGCTGGGGGCACCTCTTGCCCGGATGATCAGAAATTCTCGAGCATCTTGTTTACTTTTGGGAACTACTGGAGCGACTTCCGTGCTCGTTGCTATCGAGTGAGGCTGGACAAGCATCCGTCCGCTGATTACCTTCTAATCCACCTCGGTATAGGAACCTTGCATGCCATTCGTTCCATCTTCTCACTTTTTGATTGTGACTGGAAAGGGAGGGGTCGGGAAAACCACCATAACCGCTGCCTATGCTTATGCGCTGAGCGCTCAAGGCAAGCGTGTGCTCGTAGTCATGTGTCGCACCAAAGAGCGACTCTCTAGCATGTTCGATTCCAGCACCATTGGACCGGATATTAAGCGAATCGCCCCTAACATATGGGCAGTCAATATTAACCCAGAGCAAGCTCTTGAGGAATACGGTCAAAAAATTCTCCGCGCACGATTATTTTACAAATGGATCCTCAACAACCGACACATCCAAAAACTCATTAAAGTAACTCCAGGTGTACAAGACTGGAGCATGCTCGGCAAAGCGTGGTGGCATACGACTGAACTACACCCCACAGGAAAATTTAAATACGATGTCGTGATTTTAGACGCACCCCCAATTGGTCATAGCCTCGAAATGCTGCACGTTCCCAAGATTATCCTTGATGTAGCCCCCCACACGATTCTCACGCGGGACGCAGAAAAGGCGATTGCCCTCTTTAAAAACCCCCAACGGTGTTCGATCGTGCTGGTCGCTCTCGCCGAAGAAATGCCTGTTGCGGAATCGATCGAATTTGCCCAGAAGCTTTCCTCAGAGTTGGGAATTGGTATCAAAAAGCTCATCGTTAATGCGGTTTTGCCACAACTTTTCTCAGATGAGGAAAGACGCGCACTGGATTGCTTCTCGACGGAAGCGTTCTCCCCAAACCAACAAACGATCCTCTCTTCTCTCAAAGATCGGATGCTTCGAGAACAGTCGCAGCAATGCTTAATCCGTTCTCTCGAAAAGCATCTCCTCCTCAAGGCAAGGGTGCTCCCTTTTCTTTTTGAAGATACTGTCACCTTTAAAGGGACCCAGTACCTCGCTTCGAAATTAGAAACACAAGGCACGCTGCTTGATTAAAATATTAAAATGTAATTCAACACACCATCAACGAAAGTAACTCTACAATTCGGATTACTTTTTCAAATTTTCGCTCACACAATCCCAATGAACGAGAGACCCCAGAAACACATCAATATATTTCTGACGCCTATTCCTATAATCGATGTAATACGCGTGCTCCCAAACATCGATTGTAAGAAGTGCCTTTTGATTGTGCTTCATCGGCAAGTCACCATTACTCGTTTTAGTCACAGCTAGCTTCCCTCGATCCATAACAAGCCAAGCCCATCCAGAACCAAACAGAGTCACTGCCGCGCTAGAAAATTCTTCTGCAAACTTTTCGTACGAACCAAAATCACGGGTAATTGCCTGCAGAAGATCCCCAGTGGGCCTCCCACCCCCCTGTGGCTTCATGCAACGCCAATAAAAATCGTGGTTCCAGATTTGAGCTGCATTATTAAAAACAGCCCCTTCTGAATTCATCACGATTTCTGTCAGACTTTTTCCTGTATCGGGCTTGCCTTCCAAGAGTTTATTAAGGTTATTCACATAGGCAGCGTGATGCTTTCCGTAATGATATTCAATCGCCTCTTCACTAAGGTGAGGAGCAAGCGCTTTCTTATCGTAGGGAAGAGGACTTAACGAAAAAGCCATAGTAGCCTCCATCAATAAAAATACAGCAATTAGGTAGCCGTTGATGATACACACCGAACAACTAATGGATCAACCACATTTTGAGAAAGAACAAAAAGCTCCTCACTTAAATAACTTCCATTCATTCCTGTAGGTATAACTCCAATGCGCACGATTTAGCCTATTACCTTGATGGTCTCCATATTGCCTGAGATCAGCGCGAACTTATTTATAAAGAGAGCTCCGTCCCAACTAGACGCGGAGACGAAGATTTAACAAAATAATGAATTCTTCATTGATACGAATGCGACGCTGCACTCGTCTATTTGCTCGGGCAGAAAGAGCCATAAATATTATTTTCCTTGCAGATCAAACTGCTCGAGATGATAATCCTTGCGAGGGCTCACATTAATTTTTCTCATATAGCGATTTTCGATTTCTTGAACCGCTGATTTTTCTGGCCCTGTTAACAGTTCCGCAACTGTGGGATGCAGATGAACCGTAATAGTATACCCCGGTAGATCATTCCGCTTTCGCCTGATTTCCCTCAGTATTTCATAAGCAATCGTCTCTTTTGACTGTAGCCGACCAGTGCCATCACAATAAAAACAAGGCTCGTGTAAAAGACGCCCTAGGCTCTCACGCGTCCGTTTACGTGTCATCTCAATAAGGCCGAGCTCTGAGATTCGAATCAGGGTTGTTTTCGCCTTGTCTTTTTGTAAAACCTCCTCGAGTGTCTTGTACACCTTCTCGCGATTGGAAGGTTTTTCCATATCGATGATATCTAAAATAATAAGGCCACCTATATTGCGAAATCGGAGTTGATAAGCAATTTCATAAACAGCTTCTATGTTTGTCTTTAAGATCGTCTCTTCCATATCTTTGGATCCCTTCCCAACAAATCTTCCCGTATTAACATCAATCGCTGTCAACGCTTCCGCTTGATCGATAATTAGATAGCCTCCTGAAGGAAGCGGCACTTTTCTCGAGAGGGCTCTCGCAATTTCATCCTCGATTCCATAGGCGTCAAAAATGGGCTCTTCACCAGAATAGTAGACAACATCCCTCGCCCTTTCTGGGATAAACATCTCAACAAACCGAACCAATCTTTCATGCTGTGCTTTTTCGTCAATAACAATCTGAGATACTTCATCCGTAAATAGATCGCGAGCTGCTTTTAAGACCAGATCGAGCTCGCTCCACAACCTAGTAGGGGCTTTCATCCCCTCGCGATTTTTTGCAATCTCCCCCCACAATCGGACGAGATAACCAACATCCTGCTTCAGTTTTTTCTTGGTAAGTCCTTCTGCCACAGTACGCACGATAAGCCCTCCCGTAGGCGGCTTCATGCTTTCGATCGCTTCTCTCAAGCGTGCCCTCTCCTTTTCAGAGCCAATTCGCTTGGAAACACCGATATGATCAACTGTAGGCAAATAGACAACATAACGTCCCGGCAACGAGATGTGGCTAGAACACCTCGCTCCCTTAGTCCCTATCGGTTCCTTGGTGATCTGAACAATAATCTCGTCTCCTTCTCGCACCACCTCTTGAATAGGCGTTGAACGAGAAAGACGAGTTGGAACCTCAGGTGAGCGTTCGCCAGATATGCGATGGTGGGGGTCTCTACTGCGACGCCTCTTATAACATCGTTCCATTCCATCGGTATGTTTGTCTCCGCCTTGCACCTTCCCACCCCAACGGGAATGTTCGGAAGCCTCACTATCCCGCTTGCTAAATCGGCAAAATCGGCCACGAGTTCGCTTAGAATGCTCCCCTTGTCTGTCTCCCGTAAAGAGCCTAGGTAATTTTGCTTGAGGTATAGGTTCTCCTATATCGGTAATCGTAAATCCAGGCAAATTGTTCGTATCGAGATCCCAAAGTTCCGGAAGTTTAGGCAATTTTATAAGAGGCTCGCGTGTTTCCTCAAGTCGAGTCGATATCTCTAACTCTTTAAGCAGTGCTTCCCCCTCCTCTTCCGAAGAGAAGAGCGCCTGAGAGGAAGGGGAAAGCAAAGGGTATCTCGCAGGGCCTAACACAGCTTCTACATTAAGCTCTTCCTTTTCTGGCTCTTCTGAGGCAATTGGGTGTTCAGATTCATGACAGTTCTCTAAAGACTCCTCTTCTTTGAGTAAAGACTCCATCTCATTGGAATCCTCTATATCAAATGAAGAAAGGAGCACACTTTCCATTTGTTCCTCTTCCTGTCCGCTGCGATCAGTTTCCTCATAAGCCTCTTTTCCTACATGAGCGTGTTTCCGACCCCCCGCCAGATAAGCATCAAAATCATCGGGACGTATGAGGTCTTCAACATGCAGAAAGGAAGCACGCTCGAGGCCTACGTCCACGAACGCGGCTTGCAGTCCAGGCAGAACACGAGTTACTTTTCCGAGATAAACATCTCCTACACTACCTCCTACAACATGATAGCCACGACGTTCGATATGCAGCTCGACAATGATCCCATCCTCAATCAGAGCAACCCTTGTTTCTCGGACATCAACACTAATAACGAGTAAATTTTTAGACATCCTGAGTAGAACTTTCCCGCCTTAGCATTTCGTTTATCTCGTTTCCTTTGATAGGCACTCGATACGAACAATCGAGACTTTCTATGAAGCCATCAATGGTTGGAAATAAACAAACCCACTGAGCGAACACGGCACCTGCAAAAAGATTTGCGTTTTCTATCAGCCTTTTTTGTTTAGAAAATAGAGGTAGTTATACGATGTGGTATGCAATTTTTTCTTTTGCGAGTGAAAAATTTTTATTAGGGATCAACAGGCACTTTTTGTGGGCGTCACGATCCCCATTAAGGAGAAAAAAAAGAGAGATGAAAGATATAAAACTTAATGTTTTAACTTACCTTCGCTTTATTTCAATCTGCTCATTTTTTTGATAAAAGTACCTATGATTGCACAATTATGCAATCCCCTTCGCACCTTATTGATGTAAGGGTAAGGCTCCACCACACTCTTCCGCGCTACCGTTGCTCCCTTCCAGGCCTAGCGGATTCACGTTTCCAAGTCGGTAGAGCCGTAAATGTTCTTTTTATTAACTCATTTTAAGCAGCTGAGCAAGCAAGTTCTTCTTCGTGAGAGGCCTTTCAGTATCCTCTTACTAGCGTGGAAGGGATTGGTCCATCAAGACTGCGGAGAGGGCGGGATTCGAACCCGCGGTAGGGCTTTCCCTACGTCCGCTTAGCAAGCGGGTGCCTTCAGCCACTCGGCCACCTCTCCAGGTGAGATGCAGCTTCCGACTGGTAATCGGAAACAATCAGAGGCGCAACTAGATTCCCAATGAATTGTCTCCAACCTGCTTTAACTCATCTTGTCGCATATAAACCTAGCCAATGATTGGACCAAAATGATAGTCTGATTTCGCTCTACGCCACGAATTATTTTCCTTTCCCCCCTAAAAAAAAGCCATGTGGTATTCTCTCCCTTCTTTTAGCACCATGATTCTACTCGGGGTGCTGCTCACAGCAAGTTATACGCTTGCCGTAGCTATCACAGCCGGTATGGATGAGACTCGATGCAATTTAGGTGCAGCGCGGCTAGGGGCTTATGCAACCGTCTCCCTCATTGGCGTCGCCGTTTGCTTACTTGCTTACGCCTTTATCACCCACGACTTTCGAATTCGCTATGTCGCCCGTTATTCTGACCGGTCAATGGGATTAGCGTTCTTACTGAGCTCTCTCTGGGGAGGACAGGATGGCTCCATTTTATGGTGGCTTTTTCTCCTCAGCCTACACATCGCTGTCTGCACCAAATGGTTAAAAAATCGTTATCTTGCCCTACAACCTTATGTTCTCGCGGTGTTGATGGCTGTAACCATTTTCTTCTGCATCCTCATGGTGTTTTCGGCCAACCCTTTTGCAACCAGCACAGCAGGGAATCGGATTGATGGAGAAGGACTTAACCCTCTCCTTCAAAATTTGTACATGATCATCCACCCCCCAAGTCTTTACATGGGTTTCGTGGGGTGTACCATCCCTTTCGCATTCGCAATCGCAGCACTCATTACGGGAAGACTCGACCGAGAATGGATCGTCGCAGTTCGACCTTGGATGCTATTTTCATGGACTTTTCTCGCGTTAGGGAACACACTCGGCATGCTTTGGGCCTACGAGGAACTTGGATGGGGCGGGTATTGGGCCTGGGACCCGGTGGAAAACGCAGCCCTTATGCCGCTACTCACCGCTAGTGCATACCTTCATTCCGCTATGATCCAAGAAAGGCGAGGGATGTTCAAACTATGGAACATTCTCCTCGTATGTTTCACTTTTTTCCTCACAATTTTTGGCACATTCTTAACCCGCTCAGGCGCTGTATCGAGCATTCATTCCTTCGCCCAGTCTTCCATAGGAAGCTATTTCATCGCTTTTCTAGCACTCATTCTTTTCGCTACCGGGTTCCTCATTCTGTATCGATGGCCCGAACTCCGCGGCTTCCCACCAGTGCCTTCGATGCGGCGGGCAGCTTTAGGAGCAGCCTGTTTTTTTCTTTTGTTCCTTTGCCCATCTTTCTACCTTACTTGGGTGTCTCCTCTCCCCTTTCCGTTGAAGGTGAGTACCATTACATTGATCGCAGGAGCAGGAACTTATACAGCCGTTGAGCTCATCTTCCGGAGACTGAGCCGTCAGGCTGATTCGCTTCCATCTCCTCCTCTTCGGCCAAGCATTGAATCGCTTGCATCCCGCGAATTCGCTTTCATGCTCAACAACTGGAAATTGGTTGGGCTTATGGGCTTTATCCTAACCGCAACTACTTTTCCAATCGTCAGTGAAACAATCTGGAAAGAAAAAATAACGATCGGACCTCTCTACTACAACGCATGGGTACAACCCATAGGACTATTTATTTTCGCTTTAATGGGGATCGGTTCCTTATTTGGTTGGAAACACACAAGCTCTTCTTCTTTAAAGAAGAGCATTGTCCCCTCATTTACTGCACTGGCCGCAGCTTTTTGTGTCCATTGGATTATCGGATCCAGGATAGGCTTCCCACCGCTTGTCTGGGGCGACGCCCCCTATGAAGGGTGGATCGGAAAAGCTCTTCAAACATTCTCCGCTTGGGCCCCTGTTTTGACCTTTTCCCTCTGCGCATTCAATACTGTCATTATTATCCAAGAATTCTACTCCCTATTCTACGCTAAACAGAAGACGAAGTCCCTTCAAAAAGTCCCCCCTTTTCTATGGTATGCAGGATTTTTTCCAGGATTTTTCTACACCCTGGTCACACTCCCCAGCACCGCGCGAAGGCGCTACGGAGGCTACATTGTACACCTCGGGATTGTGGCGATGTTTTTCGGGTTCATGGGGAGCTCTTGGAATATCGTCCGGGAAGTATCCCTTTCACCAGGTGAAACGTACCCCTTCGGTCGCTATGAGCTCGAGTACAAAGGTCCACACATCGAAGTAGATGAAACAAAAAGGATGGTTTTCGCAGACATCAGCGTCAAAAAAAAAGGAGTTCCTCAAGGAATCCTTCAGCCGGCAAAGTTTATTTTTCATAAAATGCCTGATTCCCCTACAACCGAGGTAGCAATGCTTCACTCCCTCCACGATGATCTGTATATTGTGGTAGGGATGATCAGCCCACAAACGAAACAAGCGAATTTTCAATTTCACTTGAATCCTCTTGTGAGTTGGATTTGGATAGGTTGCTTTATTTTAATGGTAGGCAGCACTCTTTGCATGTGGCCAGATGCGCAATGGGCAGAATCGAGAAGAGCTGCTTTTGCACGCGGTGGATTTATCTTAACAACAAGTCTGTGGATCGGAACGTTGCTTTTTTCCACTCTAATGATTTATCAAAAAGAAAAATTAACAAGCCCATTAAACTCCACTCAAGTCGGCACAATTCACGAGAAAAATCTGCTTAACTAAAAATCAAGTCAGTCAATGACTTTTTTAAGACCGATTCTCCTGCTTATCCCTCTTATCTCCATGATAAGTATAGGACTGATGTTGGGTTTACACCTACTTCTCCTTACAGCAGCAGGACTTATTCTTTTTTTATCCCTTTTCTTGATGTGGACTAGTCTTTCTCTGCTTTTTTTAAGAAAAAAAGAAGATTTCATTTTATTAGACTCAAAATCCGACCTAGCCATTGACCACCTCAAAGAACAGGTTTTTTTATCGATCGCCCAAATTGAAGAAGGTCATCAAACCGGAAAAATAGATGATTTAGATTACAAATACTTGACTTCTCAATACCGTCAGGAAGCAAAAAAACTGCTGTGCACCGATCAGCAAATAAGAGGACCCCTTCGGGATCAAGCCCGTGCCGAAGCCAAAATCTATCTAGCCAAACAAGGAATAAGCGAATCTTGGCTAGACGATGAATCAAAATCGTAGACCCTTATGACTAATTATCCATTCTCTCACAAGCTAATCCATTTTATCATAAATGGGTTTTGTGGATGGCTAGGAATATTTTTTTTCCTACTCCTCCACAATGCCTATCCTGATATTTCTCTATCCCCTTCTTCTCTTCCACCAGGGCACCCGCCTGTTCAAAAAGAAGGGGGTTCCCCACCCCCTCTTGACCATCTATTTCGAGGGTCACCTGACACCATCAGAGAAGAAGAATCTCTCCCTTCAGGATCAATTGTCTTCGAAATAAAAGATGTTGAAAATAAGAGCGTATCTCAAGCTCCGGTAATGCTCCACGTCCTTTCCTTTCACAACACAAAAAAAGAAAAATATGATTCCCTCTCGTCTCAAACTGACATGCATGGGGAATGCCGATTTGATAATTTACGCCCTCAGTCGAAAACTTTCTATCAAATCAGCACTACAAAAGGAGAAGCAACTTTCTCTTCCGTTCCGTTCTTTTTAAAAGAGAAAGGGCTCCGCGGGACTCTCCACATATATCCCGTTACTTCTGAGATAGAAAGAACACTCCTCGTAACTCAAGCCTTTTTTTCTATAGAATTAAAAGAAGACCACATAGAAGTAGAAGAAGTGTTTTCTCTTTATAATTTTGGGAGGAATGCTTGGCTTGCATCAAACGTCCTTCTCCCACTTCCCCCCAATTTTCAGGCCCTTCTTCCAGAAGAAGAAGTCGAGAAACCAAAAGCTTCCATTATCAAAGGGGAAGGAATACGGATTGATGGCACGTTTGGCCCTGGAAAGCATCAAATTGCATTTCAATGGCGAACTGTCTATTCGCTTAAAGAAAAAATCACTCTCCGGCTTTTACCACACCTCTCTTTCTTGCGAATTGTCGTCCCCGCACCCTACCGAGTAGACTTTAAGACAGACGAACTCCCTTCTGCTGAGCATTTCAAAGATTCTTCCGGGAAACAACTTTTAATTGTCGAACATCAATTTCAAAAGGATGCCCCTTTATCCCATTTTACCTTTCAGTTCATTCCTCCGGCAGGAGAGAACCTGCTTAAACTCATCACTGTTAATGCTTCTGTGATCATTGTCGGATCTGGTTTTTTTACCGGGATAAAAAATAAGAGAAAGAAAAAAAAAGAAAAAAGAGAATTGATTCTCACTGCTCTTCAAAAAATCACACAAGATCGGATTGATGGGGAAATTGATCAAGCCGCTTTCAAAGAAGAAAGAGATCTTCTTATTGATGCACTTGCACGTACATTCCATAATAAAAATCAATCTGTCTAGGGCGTGAATAAACTAAGGAAAACTATGGGGAAAAGTACTGATTTAACTTGTGGAAAATTGGATTGATCAAGACTTAGCCAGATTTCTGCTTGAGTTATCCTCATGTTTTCCACTTAAGAAAGAAACCAGTACTTTGCACAAAAAAGGTGTTCCAATAGAC